>NZ_ANPF01000102.1:0-2556 GCF_000328325.1 Halobacillus sp. BAB-2008
TCAGAGACAGAAACGCTCCCTGTAAACCGGATGATGGAAGCCGTAACCGGGGATGAATCGCCCCTTTCCTATGTGCAGGCGGCGGTCTGCTTCCATCATCTGCTCGACTACAGCGACCATCCGACGGGTGTCAATGCCTATACCATCATGGATGATGCCTTTGTTCGGGAGCTGGACCTGCTCGGTCAGTGGAAGATGGGCCGTTGGGAAAGAAGCTTCAATCCGATTTTCTTCTATGATTCCCTGCTTCACCCGGCTGTCATCCTGTTTACCTATCACCGGGAAGGGCCGGGGACGATCCAGAAGCATATCCACCGTTTCGCTTATCAATCCTACGCCCTGCAGACGATGCAGCGGACATGGACCTCCCATTCCTGAAACAGGCAGAAGCCTTCCCGGGCTTCTGCCTGTTTTTATGTATTTGTTCAAGATGCATTTTTTTAATGAGAGAGCGGGCTACGTGTAATAGGACGCTTTCCGCGGGGTGGCCGGTGAGCCTTTTTATCGCATTTGCTCTTTAGTCTTCACACCAGAAACTCTCGTTACCTGCTTGAAGGCATAAACCAGGAATAGTTTGTGTTCAGGTGTACGTTCGCTTTCATCTTAGACAAAATCGTTTAACAACATATGCAGCAAGGGATTAGGCTTCTACCTGTTTTCTTCACGTTTCGACTCTAGTTACATAAAATAAAGAAAAATAGACAAAACACTTTTCAAATTTTTACAAATACCTTATGATAGGAGAAATAGTCGAAAAATTGGACACATTTCCCGGGAAATGAAGCGAATGATGAAACTTTTTCGGTTATGTAGCCGTCTAATCTATACAAGATACATAGACTGCCGTCAAAAAAAGTAGTTTTGTCCCGAATGTTTGAGTGAACCGTAGTAGAAAGCTATGTTTGAAAAGGTGGGTAGCATGGATAATTTAAAGGAATTGTTACAGAACATCATTCAGAAGACAGAGAACTCTGAGCTGCTATCATCAAGAGAAGTCATCGACCATATGATTGAAGAATTACAACAACGATAAATAGATAGAAAACAGCGTCCATCCGGACGCTGTTTTCATTTTGCCCTCTTGTTTTTCCGCCATATTTGCTGTACCCCTTCGAGCAGGCTCCCTCGCGTGTAAGTCGATGTAACTATCGAAATTGACGAAAAATAGAGACAACGTTTGACAAAACTCGCCTTCACCTGTGATATAATGTTAGCGTTGTCTCAAAACGAAAGACTAAAAATAGTTAGTGAGGATTTGTATGAACATTTATATAGACTTGACCATTGCTATTCTTTTGTCCATGGCCGTCAGTTATGTGCTGGTTTTTCCGGTCATGAAGCTTGCTGTAAAGTGGAAGATGATGGACTATCCGGAAATGAGAAAAATACATAAAGAAATCACTCCCCGCATGGGAGGGCTGGCGATCTTCGGTGGTACGGCCGCGGGGCTTTTGTACACGCGTCCCGACGTGCCGTATCTTCTGCCAATCTGTATCGGTGGATTCGTCATCGTCCTGACGGGACTGCTTGACGACCGCTTCCAGATCCGCCCGCTCTATAAGCTGGCCGGTCAGGTGATCGCGGCGCTGATCCTGATTTTCTCGGGACTGCAGATCGACGTACTCAGTATACCGTTCATCGGTATGGTGACGCTCAGTGATCCTGTCAGTATCCTCTTGTCGTTCTTCTGGATCATCGGGATAACGAACGCGATCAACTTGATCGACGGTCTCGACGGCCTCGCTGCCGGTGTGTCGACCATATCGCTGATCAGTATAGCGGTCATGGCACTTGCCATCGAGCCGCAGGTCGCGATCGTTTACCTCTGTGTCGTGCTGATCGGTTCGAACATCGGCTTTCTGTTCCATAACTTTTACCCGGCATCGATTTATATGGGCGATACAGGGTCCTTGTTCCTCGGGTATTCGATGGCCGTCATCTCGATGGTCGGTCTGTTCAAGAACGTGACGTTGTTCAGCTTCATCATTCCGATCATCGTGCTTGCGATTCCTGTGTTCGATACGTTGTTCTCGATCCTGCGCAGGCTCATCAACAAGCAGAAGATCATGATGCCGGATAACAAGCATATCCACTATCAGATTCTGGCGGCCGGCTTCAGCCACCGGACGACGGTATTGATCATTTATGCGTTCAGTGCGATTTTCGGTTTCCTGGCACTCTTGTTCTCGCTGACTTCGTTCGGCATATCGTTGATCATTACGATCGTGATTTTGTTCCTGCTTCATCTGTTTGCGGAGATGACGGGTGTGGTATCCGGCGGAAAGCGTCCGGTCATCGGGCTGTTTTCGAGAGGGAAGAAGGAAAAACGAAAAGAAGAAGGTTAAAAGAGCGGGGATTTCCCCCGCTCTTTTTTTCTGCTTGTCAAAGAAGTAGTTTTCATTCCGGCTCACAGGCGACGCTGTTAATCTCCGGGGAAGGCTGCGCTTTCCGCGGGCGGTCGGCGAGCCTCCTCAGAGCTCCGCTCTTCCGGGGTCTCTCCTGTCTCGCTTTTCCCGCAGGAGTCTCCGCCTTCCCTCCGATCAACAGCTGGTGAGT
>NZ_ANPF01000103.1:0-32553 GCF_000328325.1 Halobacillus sp. BAB-2008
TTCCCTTTTCAATCCAATATTAAATGTTGTGAGTAACAGCGTAGGGGAATTTCTCGACGATTGGAGAGAGGCGGTAGCTTTATCAGGTTTCTTTCATGATATGGCGGAAAATCAATGGAGCGAATAAAGAGAAGAGGAGTACACTTAACGTTACCCACCAACCGACAGATTTAAATGTGTCTTCGGGAATGATGAATGTGTATCCCAAATAGGATAAGAACAAAACACCTTGAAGCACTTTCAATGTTTTTGCATCGGCTTGATTCTTCTCCGCTACAAGTCTCTCATCCGTCTCGGATACAATAATTTTCGGGTTCTTTTTTATTTTCATTAGTTTAAGGAAGGAAGTCAGTGCTGCACTGAGAGGAATAAGTGATAAGGCTAAAAAGGCTTTGCTGTTAGGAAAAGAAATGGACGTTGTTTCGAGAATAAACCAGGTGATAAACAGGGCTAAGCTGACAAATAACGATATACCAATGGTTAATTTAGTTTCTTTAACTAATTTTTCAGCACGCATTGATCATTCCTCCCAGAATAAATCATCTAAAGTTTTATTTAATGCTTTACATATGGCCGTACACAATTTCAGACTCGGGTTATAGTTTCCAGATTCGATTAAATTAATGGTCTGCCTTGTAACCCCTACAATATCTGCTAATTTTTCTTGAGAAACATCGGCTTCAACACGGGCGATCTTCATTTTTTTGTTTTTCAAAAAATATCCTCTCCTCCTCCTACATTTATATTATTCAATACATTACAAAATGTCAATTATAAATTACATTTTGTAATGTGATTTGAGGAGGAGTTTCATCATTGGTTAGAAAAGCATCTGGGGAAACTGGAATTTTGGATTCGAGGTATAGGGAGGGGCTGTCGTTCAATTAGAACCATCACTTTTCATTAGATGTATATGGTTGTAATTTCCAAATTACGGCAAGTTTGATAGGATGTATTTAATTACCTATCACAGATTAAATTGCTTAGAACATGTGAAAGGAAATAGCACTTGCGGAGAGGAGAAGGTGGATGTTTTCAAATAGGAAAACCAAAAAAGGAAAATGGCTTGCTTACTTAGGTACATGGATTTTCGCTGTTGGACTAGCATTTAGTGAGATTTTTGATTTAGATGGTATGCCCAAACTATTAGAGGCTGCATCGATCCCTATGTTAGTAACAGGACTATTGATGATCATTACATCCAATTTCTTTAATAAGAAACGTTCTATAAAAACACTAAGGTGAAGGTGGTGTCACTAACAATGGACGATGTAGTAAGGTGTCCTGAATGTGGTAAAGAGTTGAAGCAAGGATATATTTTCTCGCCTCGAAGAATTTGCTGGTCCGACTCGCCTGATTCAATCTTTGCTGATTTTGGAAGTGAAACATTAATAGATGACGCATGGTTAAAAGTCAAAAAAAATCCAGCCTTGAGGTGTCAGGAGTGCAGCATAGTTATTTTTAAACATAAGGAAAACAACGATAAAAGATAGGCGTATTTTCTTGAAGAAACATGTTTTAGCCTTTATTACACTCATCGTGATGACTGGATGCAGTAATTAATGAAGGATGGAGACTTTCAATTTTAAATCGTAAAACCACAACGGTTCGTTTTTGCATGAACGAGTTGTTTCGTAGGATGGGAGTGGGATGTTCGTGATAAGCAAAAGGACTTCCACAAAAATAAGAAGTCCTTACTTATGGGTAATATCAACATTACGCTTCAGCACAGCCGCAAAAAAGCAACGATTTCATTAGGATAATGTGGATTTAAGGTTTTTGGATGGTGACGGTACCTTCAGGAGAGGATTCTTCAGGTCATTACGGGATACTCCTTGATAGTTTTTCTCCTATTATGCTGGTTCTTCGCTTCGTGTTACTGACCTATCAATAGATAGGTGCTGCTTTCTTTCAACGTATCATTTATTATTTGAACTTCCCATGCATGGAAGTCAAGCGCCGCCAATTGAATCGCATTCTCAAGTACAGACTGATCCGCTTCCGTTACCATGTCTTCATCCATTGTGTATTGCACCGCAGCCACACCGTTTGTCAGGGAAGAGTCGACAATTTGTATCCCTTCGACAATGGCTGACGAATAAAACGAATCGGCATGATCTATGGTGCCCATCGCATCTATTGTCTCTGGAAAAGTGAGGGGCTCACCGTTTTCATTTACCACTTGCTCCTCCAGCTCACCACCAGGGAGAAATAGGGTTTCTTCTAATGCTTCGTCATAAATCGTATAGTAACCGCGTGTTAAACCTTTTTCATCTTTAACGTCAATCGATTCATCGACGGATCGCTCAGCTAATGTCAAACCTTTTTCACCATCAGGGTTTAAAAAAGTAATCTCTTCAACTCCATAAAGATCACTGATCCCAAATAACGCGTCGAAGAATAAGGTGCTTTGAGTAGAGGTTGTGGATAATTCATTCCCATCTTCATGGAAGTGGATGTATAGGTGCGGCCATTCAAAGGATAGATCAGCGTACGAGCGGAGTATATCCTGCTCAGACGGGTCATTCTTTAAAAGTGACATTTCCAGGCGTTCTTCAGGTGAAAGTGCTTGTTTTTCTTCCTTATCACGGTGTATAGCGTATGCTGTATAAAACCGACTTCCCTCATCGAATACTTGAGTATCAATAAAATAATCAGGATTCTTTTGTGCGCCACTGTAAACGTCTGTGCTACTCTCGTCATCATTAGAAGTTTCAGCTTCACCTGAGGAGTCGATACTTTCAGCGTCCCCATCATCCGCGTTCTTTTCGCTCTCAACATCGTCTCCTGTGCTGCCGTCCAGCGATTCCGAACTTTCATTTTCAACAGGTTCAGAGGTTTGACGATCTGCCTCCTCCTGTGAGCTTTGACATCCAGCCATGAGTAAAAGCACAGCCATCAACAAGAATACTTTCATCGCTTTTTTATCCATTAAATCCCTCCTGATCCATATATACCCTTTAGGTGGTTGTTTGAAAATCATTCGAATGGTTGTTTTCTCGTCCTTCTCGCAGTCAGCTAATGAAAAACAACTCAGGAAACACAATGAAATTGCTGGTTAATAATTGAAAAAGTCTGTCGAGTTCCGATATTAATGGGGATAATCCACACCATAATGGGGGAATGATTGTATGCGGAATCGACGGACCAGATTAAGAAGTAAAATGTTATGGGCGCTGCTGCCGGCTATTGTTCTATCACTCTTGCTTGTTACGTTTGCCTCGTATTACCTTTCTAAGGATCAGATGGAACGGGAGATCGAAGCGAAAACCGAAGCTACGCAAAACAGCATCATTAATGATATGAATAACCGTTTTAATAAACATGAGCAAGTGGCTCATTCCACGGCCGCTGTTGTAGAAGCGATGGGGAATTCCCTGTCCAGGGAAGCGTATATATCGATATTGGGAAATGCGATTCAGACCAATGAGGATACACTCGGGGCGGGTGTCTGGTACGAGCCTTATACATACGAAGAAGACGAACAGTATTTCGGTCCCTATGTATATAAAACGGAGGATGGCGTGACCTCTACTTCGGATTATGAGAACGCCGACTACGATTTTCCGAATACGGATTGGTACGAAGCCGGGAAAGCTGCGGAAGTCGCTGGCTGGACGGATCCTTATTTTGATGAATCCTCTGGTATCACGATGGTGACGACGGCGGTTCCTTTTTTCAATAAAAACAAAGAGTTCCAGGGCGTGATTTCCAGTGATATCGATTTAACCAGCATCCAGAAGATTGTAGCGGATATCGATATAAGTGAAGAGGGGTATGCTTTCTTAACAGATGCGAACGGGAAGTATCTCTCATCTCCTGCTCCGCATAAGATGATGAACGCTTCGATCACGGATGAAGGAGATTTTGGAGTCCAAGGAGAAGCGATACTCTCCCAAACGCAGGGTTCCTTACGTCTGTCTCAGAACGGAACCAACCAAAAAATCTTTTATACTACTGTTCCAAAGACTGGGTGGAAGCTTGGGATCGTCATCCCGACAAAGGAACTGTATGCTGCATCCAATCAACTGCTTGGTCAGGTATTGATTATTGTAGGTGTGGTCATCGTAGTAATGGTTGTCGTTATTTTCTTGTTCTCCAGAAACATGACACGGCCGATTGAAGCGCTCGCGGAACAGACGAAGAAAGTTGCAGAGGGCAGGCTTTCTGTGGGGCAGGATTCGAATCGGACGGATGAGATAGGTCAATTAACGAACCACTTCAACTTGATGGTGGAGAGCATGAGGGGCTTTATCCTGAAAGCGAAGGACTCGGCAGCGACGGTAACGGTGTCGGCGGAGAACTTTAGTGCAGTCTCCGAGGAAACCACCGCTTCCAGTGAGGAAATTAACAAGACGGTGGGAGAAATCGCTTCTGCTTCCTCTACTTCAGCAGAGGATATCGAAGCAACGAAGCAGCAAATGAAGAGTCTCGCAGCCAGGATGGACCATGTCACAGAGTCTTCTCATGAAATGAAGGGCAAATCGAAGGATGCCTCACGTGCAAGTGAAACAGGCTTGACGCAGATGTCCGATTTGGAGAAGAGCTCAACGGAATCCAACGAAAAAATCGATGACGTAGAAGCGTTGATCCAATCCCTTTCTACACAAATAGAGAAAATAAACACTGTGATCGTCAGCATCAGCCAGTTTTCCGAACAAACGAACCTTCTGTCCCTGAATGCAAGCATCGAAGCGGCAAGAGCCGGTGAACACGGTAAAGGCTTCGCCGTCGTGGCAGAAGAAGTCCGTAAACTCGCTGACCAATCCTCCCAATCGACGGCGGAGGTGCAGGAGATCATTGAAGAAATTCTGGAAAGCTCCAGTCGAGCGGTAGAAAGCATGGCAGCGACGAAAGAGATATCCAATCGCCAGAAAGAGGCAGTCACACGAACCATCGAAGTGTTCCATCAAATTGGGAACAACGTACAAACGATCGATCAGAGTATCCAGCAGAACGTAGAAGAAGTTGCGTTAATGAATGAAGATAAAGAAGAAGTCCTGCTGGCTATGGAACGTATTTCCACGAATATACAGGAGACGGCAGCTGCGAATGAGCAGGTCACTGCGACGATTGATGAACAGGTACAGGCGATGCAGTCGGTATCTTCTTCGGCAGACAGCTTGAGTGCATCCTCCGAGAATCTGCAGTCGATCATCGATGCTTATCAACTGGAAACGGCGGAGGAAGAACCGGAAGCGAACAGAGGAGCGGCAGTGAAAAACGAATGGACGGATAAAAAAGTAAGTTGACTACAAGCGTCCCAACACAAGAGAGCCATAGCTCAGAATTGTGGCTCTCTAAACATACCGCTGTTATTATCGGGAGAAAGCGCGGAAGTCATAGAAGCGTCTGGAATCGAAGTGTTGAAGGGACAAGTCGGGCAATGATGACAAGATAGATATTACTTGTCCAAAACGGCCGCCCGCTTTATGCTCATAATAAGAGGATGTGTCTGTCTTGAAATATAGGACATCTCTCCTCGAAAAGGAGTGTGCTTAAATGTTTAAAAAGATCATGAAAGGCATTTCGAAAGAGTTTAGTAAGCGGGGAAGCAGCAGCGGGCGCAGAAGGTCTTATCGTCACGGCTCAAGCAGTGGGAAGCGGCGTAAGTATTATGGAAGCAGCAGCAGCCGACGTGGGCGGAATCCGCTTTATGGTTCGCACCGTTATAAAAAGAAACGACATTATTCCAGCAGCTGATCGACATGCAGAAGACTCCGTAGGGTACGGAGTCTTTTTTTAATGGCGGGAAGAGATCCGGGCGAGTACCTGCTCAAGCGCTCCCAGTATTTCTTCCCCATTGTTATACGGAGGTTCCATCTCAAGCAGTCGCTTCAACAGCTTGGTGGTGAGCGGGTGAAGGGTGAGTTCTTCCGTCCACGGCCGGTTCCTTTTAGTGTCGCCTTCGTAAGACGAGTAGAGGAGAAATAACAGGAAATCACCGACATCAAAGAAATCATCCCGGGCCAGCCGTTCACGCTGCACGTGGTCCTTGGTGTCCAACGTGTGCGCCAGGCCGAAGTCGATCAGATGCACTTCTCCTTCATGAAGGAGGACGTTCGGAATTCGGATGTCTCCGTGAAAGACGTCGTTTTGGTGGATATAACAAACGATTCCCATCAGCTTTTTCACAAGCTCCAGACATTCCTTTTCCGAGTATTTCTGATTGGATGCAAACAGCGTGTCCTCGACGTTTTTCCCCTCGATAAATTCCATGGAAAAGAATGCTTCTCCATCAAAGGAGAAGGTTTCGATCAATGCAGGAATCCCGGGGTGCTTCAGCCGCTGGAGAATCGCCGTCTCTTCCTCGTAATTCTCTTTATTCTCCTTCCCCTTGCTTTTACGCATCTGCTTGACCACACATGTATCCCCGGCGTTCAAATCTTTACAAAGATAAATGATGCCGTAGCTCCCATTCTGCAGCACTTTCTTAATCTGATATCGTTCCGCCAGAACCTCATTTTTTCCATAGGGACGATCCATGAGCTTCTGACGGACCCTCTTCCATAACCAATGTACGGTTTCCATACACACCTCTTTGTTTTGTTTGTTTTATCATATCAAAGGAAGCAGGGAGGAGGATAGGGAGGATATTTGAAAAGCTTTCCAGTTGAACCTTGAAGTGGTAATCTAGATAAACAAACGCAGTGGAGAGTATTTTCTGTGAAGAGAATACCGTTCGATAAAGAGGGAAAAGAGGAGCGGATACGTATGGACATAGAGAATCATTTAAAGAGAATGCCGGAGTTTGAAACAGAACGAATAAAGCTGAGAAAGTTAGCCTATTCAGACGTCGAGGATGTGTTCGCCTTCTGCTCCAACCCTAACGTAGCAGGGCCGATGACATGGGAGGCGAACCGTACGAAAGAAGAGACAAACGAGTTTCTGCGTATGGTCATCACCGGCTATGAAAAAGGGGGTTCCGGTGAATGGGCGATAGAATGGAAGGAAAGCGGCCGGGTGATCGGCGTGGCAGCATTCATTGATTGGAGCAACAAACACAAGTGTGTGGAACTGGGGTATTTTCTTTCCGAGAATTATTGGGGAAAAGGCGTAGCAACAGAAGCGCTGCAGGAACTCGTCCACTACGGTTTCAAGGATCTGGAGCTGAATAGAATCGAAGGCAGATCCGATACGGATAATTTCGGCTCTCAGAAGGTCATGAAAAAGTTGGGGATGCAGCATGAAGGAACATTGAGGAAGAATGAGTGGATTAAAGGTGAGTTCAGAGATACGGAAGTTTACGGCATGTTAGCAGGTGACTATGATTCGAACCCGGATTATTGATCATACAAACATGGAAGTTAGTATGACTTTACAGACTTTTTTATAATCACTAGGGTAAACAGTGATTGGATGAATACACCCTCTCCATTGCCTATTGGAGAGCAGATCAACTCATGGTAAAATGGAAAAATGAGGTTGTTAATCAGCGGTTCTTTATGAAAAAATTGTGGGGGTTGCGTTTGAGCTTCTTTCAAAAACAGTGGATCAGAAGTATGTTATTGATGTGCGTCCTCTCCCTTCTGGTGGTGTGGGACCACCCGGTTTTATTTGTAATCGGGGTCGTTGCTTTGTCCGTGCTGGAAGTATGGATACATAAGAAAAAGCAGGCATAGCTGTACATAGAAAAAATAAGCCCGGACGGGGATGCATCACGTCCAGGCTTTTCTTTGTATGGCTCGAAGAAGATAAAGGGGGGGCATGGTTAGTGAAACGTGTAGACGTTGCATACGCCTTGGTTTTTGACGAGGTCGAACAAAAAGTATTGATGGTGAAAAATAGAGGCAGGGACTGGTCCCTTCCCGGCGGAGCTGTAGAAAAGGGAGAAACCTTTGCGCAGGCCGCTATTCGCGAGTGTAAGGAAGAAACAAATGTAACGATAGAAGTCGAAACGATCGTAGCTGTGAATGAAGCGTTTTTTGAGAAAGAAGCCCATCATGCCTTGTTCCTTACTTTCAAGGCGAAGGTTGTGGAAGGATCGATCCGAGTCGTACATAAAGATGAAATCGAAGAAATAAAGTGGGTCGATTATGAAACGGCAGACGGATGGATGCCTTATCATGCGAATGGTGTGGAGCGGCTGCTTCAAGCATCTGCACCCTATACGTTTCAAGGATAAGGGGACAATTTAAGAAGAAAGGGGGGCGCATCATGTCCGAGTTTACCATCGTTTTTCTTTTGTGTCCGTTAATGGTACTCGCTGCTTCGGTAATCGGCCATGCCGTTTTCCACAAATGGGCGGTCATGCCGACAGCTGTATTTGTCGTGTTTACCATTCTTACGTTCACCGTTTTCAATTCGAGCTTTTTCATCTGGGTGATGGTGTATACGGTTCTTTCCATCATCGTAAGCCTTTTGATGAATAGAAGGAAAGGAAACCCTGCTTATTGAAGGATAAGGAAATCCCGGGAGGAATGTTAATGAAGAAGGAAGCGGGCACGATGATAAAACCGAATGCTTTACGAAAAGGGGACAAGGTTGCGGTTATTGCACCGGCCGGTCCTCCGGATCGAGTGCTGCTTAATCAAGGCATAGCCGCATTGGAGGAGATGGGGCTTAATGTATTCATCGGCCGTCACGTGTTCGATGGGGAGGAAGCGGGAGCGCATCTTATCCAAAATCGGGTGGATGATGTCCATGCAGCGTTCCGCGACCCTTCCATCCGAGCGGTGTTTTGTGCGAATGGCGGATACGGGTCGGCGAAACTCGCGCCGATGCTCGATTACCAATTGATGGAGCACAACCCTAAGATTTTCTGGGGATATAGTGATCTTACTTATTTGCTGGAAGCCATTCGTAAAGGAAGCGGCCTCGTTACCTTCCATGGGCCGATGGTGGCGTCCGACTTGAATGAGGCACAGAGAACGAGCGGAAACATTGCCTCCTTTTCCCCTTTGTTCACGGGGGAAAGCGTGACCTTTGATTCCAGTAAATCCCAGCTGTTCAAGCTGGCTCCAGGGACAGGGACGGGCCGTATCGTCGGCGGGAATCTCACGCTTCTCACCAATGGGATGGGCACACCTTATCAAGTGGAAACGTCCGGGGCGATTCTTTTGATCGAGGAAGTCGCAGAGCCCGCCTTCCGCATTGATTTGATGCTTACCCACCTGAAGCAGGCAGGAGTCTTTGACCAGGTGGAAGGAGTCATTTTAGGAAATTTCCAAGTGGAACAGGAGGAGGAAGCACGGGTGAGTCAAGTGCTGGAAGACTTCTTCGCTTCCTCGCCGTTTCCAGTCGTCGGGAACTTCCCGTTCGGCCACTGCTCTCCGAATTGCGGCATTCCGCTGGGTGTGAACGCGATCTTGTCCACTTCTCCGCCTCAATTGGTGATCGAATCGGGGGTCGTTTAATTTATGAAGAAGTTGAACCGAAAAGCGCGTCTTTTACAGTGGACATTCATCGTCCTCCTACTTGCTGCGTTTGCGTTGATGCTTGCGGGTTTACGAGAGAGCGTGTACTTTGTGGGGGCGACGGCCGCTGCGTTTATCGTCAATTTGTACTGGGCGGTTATAGAGCATAAGCGGAAACGGCAGAAAAAGGAAAACAGGTAAAGAGGAGGGGGAAAGGGAGTAAAGATAGGAGGTATACAGTGGTAGACCATTTAACGACCTTTCATCGGTTGCTTTTTACCTGAACGACTCCTCAACAGCTCATCAATGACGAAATAAAAAACTGCTATCACAAGAGAGTACAATGCAAGGCCCCATAAAGCAAAAAGTGTTAATAGTCCAGCAATAACATGAAAGGCATAAGAAAAAAAGAAACGTGCTGCTCCCCATTTTTTTGTAATTAAATCAGATACTATTGAAATAGGTAGCCCATACAAAAATACGCCAATAGATATATATCCAGCTACAATGCTAAAGCTACTCATGAATCCAGGAGATTGCTGCTCCCCTAAAAGCATATGGGGTGGAGTAACTAAAGTGACAATGATGGATGCAATAACCGTGGTAATCAATGCAGATAATAGCTTTCTTCTTAATAACAACACCTTCACACACCCCCCTTAGTTACCATTCCGTCCAGAGAGTATGAACGGATAACGATTTGTTTTCTGTCTTGCTTGGAAACTGAAAAATTCGATCTCTTTCTTTTTTGGAGTACACTCTCCATTCTCCACTAATTTTCACTTTCATTCTTAAACCTTATTTATAAACAAGCCCCCTATATAAAATACCATTATTTGTTAAGTGTTATAAAGCAATTCTTGAAGTACCATAAAGATTTTCTAAAAAAAACAGCTTCAGTAAAAAGAGGAGAGATAGAATGGTTAATCGTGCGATGAACGTTATGGTCAAAGACTACGAGGAAAGCTGGCCGGTTTTGTTTAAAGAGGAGGCCGAAAAGCTGCGAGCTGTTTGGAAGGGAGAACTTGCTGCCATTCATCATATCGGCAGTACGGCCGTTCCCGGACTGAAAGCGAAGCCTGTCATCGACATCATGCCGGTGGTGGAGCAGATAGAAAAAGTGGATGACTACAATGAATCGTTGCTGGCATTGGGGTATGAGCCGCTCGGCGAGATGGGGATTCCGGGGCGGCGTTATTTCAGGAAAGGCGGCGAGAACCGGACCCACCAAATCCACGTATTCCAAAAGGATAACCACCACGAAATTGATCGGCACCTTGCCGTCCGTGATTACCTGCGGGCGCACGAGGAAGCGGCGGCCGCCTATGGCGCGTTGAAAGCGTCCCTTGCCCTTGAGTTTCCGAAGGATATCGCCGGATACAGTGCCGGGAAGGACGACTTTGTAAAAGAGTTGGAAAGAAAAGCGCTGGATTGGAAAAAGGATAACCTCTAGCTTTTAAACAAATCGACCTGCATAGTTTCACTCATACTCTCCTGAAAAAGTAAGGCCGGTTGATAGAAGCCGGCCTTACTTTTGATCATGCTTGTTCTTTCTTCAGGCTGTGGTATGCTGATTTGTAAATCATTAACTGTTTCATGCTATTTTCTAAGAATTATAGAGAGGGGAAACCACATGCCTGGCTTACATATAGGAGATAAAATCGGTATCTTCACACCATCCTCTCCGGCGACGGTTACAGCCAAAGTCCGGTACGAGCGGGCGAAAGCGTTTCTTGAAGGGAAAGGATTCACCATCGTAGAAGGACGTTTGACAGGAAAAACGGAAGGTTACCGTTCCGGTTCGCCGAAAGCACGGGCGGAGGAGCTGAATGAGTTGTTAAGGGACCCGGACATAAAGATGGTGATGGCATCCATCGGCGGGACCAATTCCAACAGCATGCTTCCCTACATCGATTACGAAGCATTCCGCACCCGCCCGAAGCTCGTCGTCGGCTATTCCGATGCGACGGCCGTCCTGCTCGCTCTCTATCATAAGACGGGGATGACGACCTACTACGGCCCCGCGCTCATTCCATCCTTCGGCGAGTTCGAACCGCTTGTCGAAGACACGTATCGATATTTCGAAAACTATTTCCTGAAAGACATGAAGCTTCCCTATGAGGTTCCAACGCCTCCCTATTGGTCGGACGATCCAGTAAATTGGCTGCATCAGACAGGAAAGAAGAAGCTGTTTGATAATGCCTGGATTACGAGGAATGAGGGAACCGCCGAAGGACGCCTGATCGGGGGCAATGTCAATGCCATGTACGGATTCATCGGAACGGAATATTTCCCTCCTGTGAAAGAGGGGGACATCCTCTTGATAGAAGATTGCATGAAGGATGCATCCACAGTGGAAAAGAACTTCGCGATGCTGAAGCTGCACGGCATCTTCGATCGTGTTTGCGGCATTCTCTTAGGAAAACACGAGCGGTACGACGATCTCGGCACGGGAAAAGAACCGATCGATCTGCTGATGGAACAGCTCGACGGCCGGGACATTCCGGTTATCGGTGAGTTCGACACGAGTCATACCCACCCGATGCATCCCCTCGCCATCGGGAAAAAGGTGCGGATGGACACGCAGACTCGAACGGTGCAGTGTGTGGAGGCGTGGATCTGACATTCTATAAAGGGTGAGCTGCCTGCTGCTTATACGGAATAGCTTGACCAGCTATTCCGTTATACTATATAGTGGTAGTAAGTAATACTTAATATCGGTATCACATAGTACTGGAAAGGAGGTACACATGAGTAATTTCAGAGAAATGATGAAAGGGGTCCTTGAAGGGTGTGTGCTTGAAATCATCAGTCGCGGAGAAACGTACGGCTATGAAATCACCCAGCAGCTGCGCAAGCTCGGCTTCACCGACGTTGTGGAAGGAACCGTCTATACGATTACGATGAGGCTGGAGAAGAACAAGCTGGTGGAGATCGAGAAGAAGCCTTCCAATATGGGGCCGCCGCGGAAGTTCTACACCTTGAACCGGGCCGGAGAAGAGCAGCTGGAACTATTTTGGGAGAAGTGGGGGTTCCTCTCGTCAAAAATCAACGAACTGAAAAAGGAAAGGGGAGAACAGCAATGAGTATTTTTGAGAAAATGATCGGGAGTATGCAGGACAAACGGGAATGGAGAGCAATGGAAGCGCGAGCCAAGTCACTACCGGAGGAATACCATACGGCTTATAAGGCGATTCAGAAGTATATGTGGACGACCGGCGCACCGACGGATTGGGAAAGCACGCACCGCATCTTCAGCGGCATCCTTGATCTTTTCGAAATGGGGGCGGCAGAAGGGAAGAAAGTCACGGACCTTACGGGAGAGGACGTAGCGGCCTTCTGTGATGACCTGGTGAAGGATGAACAATCTTGGAGAGATAAGCACCGCCGGCAATTGAATGATACGATCCGCCGTGGTGAGTGAGGGCGGTTTTGAACAGGGAAGGGGCATGTCAGTTGGCTGATCATGGAGAAGAAAGACTCGCCGGAGGAAACGTATCAAACGTGTACCGGGCAGGAAACACCGTCCGGCGGGAGTGGAAACCGGAAAGCGGACGAATCCACAAGCTGCTGCTGCATTTGGAAAAGAAGCAGTATCCATATGCCCCGAGGTTCCTTGGGGTGGACGATCAGGGCCGGGAAGTTCTATCCTACATTGAAGGGGAAGCCGGTCATTACCCTTTGAAAGGATACATGGGATCCGATGAAGTGCTCACAGAGATCGCAGGGATGCTGCGCAGGTATCATGATGCCGTCTGTGACTTTCCTATCCCGGAGGAGTGGCCGTCGCTCGATCGGACGCCTGCGCCGAGGGAAGTCATCTGTCACAATGATTTCGCCATGTACAATATCATTTTCCATAACGAGCATCCCGCAGGAGTCATTGATTTTGATGTCGCAGCCCCGGGGCCGCGGATGTGGGATATCGCCTACACGTTATACACGTGCGTCCCATTGAGCCGCAAGCACGATGACGCAGACGGTAATGCCGTCCCCTATCGTTTTCCGGAAGATGCCGAGCGGATCAAACGGAGGGTGAAATTGTTTTTTGCAGGCTACGGAATGGAAGAAGAAGGATACTTGGAGATGGTCGAGCTTCGTTTAGAAGGTCTTACAGCCTTAATGACGAGAAAAGCGGCCGAAGGAGACGCTGCCTTTCAGAAGATGATAGAGGAAGGACATCTGGAACATTATCAGAAAGACATCGCCTTCCTCCGCAAGCACGGGAAGGAATGGATGTAAGCAGGGAAAAAGGAAGGGGAACGTATCGGTTCCCCTTCCTTTTTATGTTGTGAAATAATGGTGTAGTGAGCGGGCTCCGGAAAATGGGATGCTTTCCACGGGGCGGCCGGTGAGCCTCCTCATCGCGATGCTCTTCCGGGGTCTCACCTGTTCCGCTAGTCCCGTAGGAGTCACCCATTTTCCTCCGCCCTTCGCCATATTATTCTAACACTCCCCTTGTTACAGAAGTTCTCCGTACGCTTTACGCAGCCTGTTGTAATAGAAAGTATTTGATAGGATTATGACGAAAATCCTCCGTCGGAATGGATGATTTGTCCGGTGATCCAGGCGGCTTCTTCACTGGCGAGGAAGGCGATCAGCCTGGCTGCGTCCGCAGGTTCGCCGATCCGTCCCATCGGAAACTTCGGCCTCAGCGTATCTTTCAGCGTCCCGCTCATCCAGCCGGTGTCCGTCGGACCGGGATCGACAGCATTGACCGTAATGTGGTGGGTGGCAAGCTCCAGCGCAACGGATTTCGTAAACGCAGATACGGCGCCCTTTGTCGCTACGTACGCCAAGTTCCCCGGCTCCGGTGATTTGTCCTGACCGGAAACCATATTGATGACCCGGCCGCTGTGCTTCCCCTCGATCCGGCGTGCGAATTCCACCGTCAACAGGCATGTGCCTCTCACATTCACTCCGTAATGAGCATCAAGAATGTCCGCCTGCATGGACCGGAAATCGGCATCAACGGAATAGGTGGCGTTATTGACGAGGATGGAAGGGGAGCCGAGTGTCCCGCTCACGGTATCCAGCAATTCTGCCGCCGCATCCGGTCGGGACAGATCGAGCTCCATCGATGCACACCTTACGCCAAGGCTGCGGATTTCTTCCATCAGGATGTCCGGCCAAGCGGCATCTTTTTCTTCCGAGTAATCCATCGTACGGTCGTACGCGGACCAGTGGGTGAAGAAGATATCGGCTCCTTCCTCAGCAAGCGTCCTGCATATGGCGGTGCCGATTCCGGATTCCCGGCTGGCCCCTGTTATAATGGCAATGTTATGAATGAGTCGTGTCATAAAAAGCATCTCCCTTTATGGAAACGCTGAGCAGACGGCTATCGGAGATGTTAGGTTTACGCACGTATCCTTAATAGAAGAACACCGATGCGGTAATAGCAGAAGCCAGCGATCCTGTAATGGCATACGAAATAAACGTCCCTTTTGATTAAAGGAACTCTCTTTTTCATCCCGTACCATTAAAGGATATCGCCCATACCGATCCATGCTCCTTTCGTCCATCTCCTTTCTTCATCTAACCATAATATCCAAATGTAGTAAACCTCTTCTGCAGCCGTTCCTTTCATGATACACTGATTGTAATATTTTTCTATTTGGAGAAAGGGGGCGTAAGGATGTTGAAAAAGAGCCTATTCTTTTCTGTCCTGGTCTTGTTCCTGCTTGCTGCCTGCTCGGAAGCCGAGGGGACGGAACCATGGAAAGCAGCCGTCATCGGGAAGCTCCCTGATTTTTCCGATGAGACGGTGGATTTCTCCTCTTATTCCTTGAAGGAATGGACGGAGGACGGTTCGCTTTCCGACCAATACGATGCGTTATTTGTGATGCCCGATCAGTTTGCGGAAGCTTCACAGGATAAATATGTTTCCATGTTCAAAGAATCATCGGTGCCGGTAGTTTTCGTGAAATCGGAAAAGCGTCATCTTCCTTTTGTAACGGAGGGAATGGATTATGAAGCGACTCCGGATGCTGCGAAGGCTGATTACTTCGCCACTATTTATGAGTGGACCGGCGGGGAAGAGAACAGGGAGGATGTTTGGTATATCGAGGATACAGAGGACGATTTCGCCAATTATCAGCATCTTCTGGAAAAGCTTGCTTCGATTCAGTAAGGATGGACATAAACGAAAAGACTGCCGATGGATAATCGGCAGCTTTTTTTACACCTTGTTCGGTGCGGTCGGGCTGCGGAAAATGGGATGCTTTCCTGGATTTCTCGTCAGCCCCTTCTATTCAATTATTGGAATTGCGGTCGACGTAAGGGAAAATCGGATCTTTCAGATGGAACTCATAGGTGTTTCCGTCTACGATGCCGACTACTTTGTCACTGTCGTAAAGGTCCAGCAGGAAGTGGGCCATTTCTTTGGATGTATGGTACTTAGGCAAAGCCTCGTCATAGTTGAACTGATCGACATCCATTGCCTGCTTGGCAAATTCGGATTCGGTCGCGGCCGGAGCCAGTACTTTCGCCCGCATTTTCGCACCCCGGCCTTTCAGCTCCTGGGCCAGTCCTTCTGTAAAGGCACTGACGAAGAATTTGGTGGCACAGTAGGTCACGGCGTTGGCTACGATCGTATATCCGCCACCGGACGAGATGTTGATCAGCTGTGTGCCTTCTTTTTCTGCATAATCACGTGCAAACAGAGAAGAAAGAATCGTCAATGCTTCGTTGTTTAATCGCAGCATCGTTTCAATCTTCGTCAGGTCATGCCCGGACACGGGATCGAAGTTGCCGAAACCGGCGTTGTTGACCCATGTCTCCAATTCATATTCCTTCAGGCTTTCATACAGGTCATACACCTGGTCGCTTTTGGAAAGGTCCGCTGTTTTGATGACGACCTCCACGTTCTTATCCAGTCCGTTGATCTCCTGCTTCAATTCTTTCAACTGCTGCTCCCGTCTTGCCACAACGATGACGTTCTTGCCGCGGGCCGCGAAGGCGAGGGCTGTTTCATAGCCGATTCCTGAACTTGCTCCTGTAATAACCGTGTATTTCATGTGAATACCTCCAATGATTTTATGTTATGCTCCTAGCATAAGGCTTGAAGTGCACTTCAACGCAAGCATAAACACTTTCATTAACCGATTGGAGGAAAAGATATGTTTACAATTAGGGAAACGGCGGAGATGCTGGAGCTGAAACCGCACACGCTTCGGTACTATGAACGGGAAGGTATCATAACGAGTGAAAGAGATGAACAGGGGTACCGGACATTTACAGATGAACAGATCGGCTGGCTCCGCTTCGTGAAGAAGCTCCGGGAGACGCAGATGCCGATCCAGCATATTAAAGAATATGCCGAGCTTTATGTAGAAGGGGAGCACACCTCCTCGAAACGCCTGGAGCTGCTGGAAGAACACCGCCGGGCCATCCAGGAACAGCTGCGGACACTGAGGGCGACCGAGGAAATGCTGGATCATAAAATCGAAACGTATAAAGAGTATCTAAGGGCAGGAGAGGAACATCCGACGACATAACATCTTTTTGAGGAGGCTTGTCATGAAGAAGGTCGCAGGTTTGTTATGTATGCTGCTGTTCCTTTTTCTCGGATGCAGCGGAGAGTCTGAAACAATCGGGAACCCAACTCCTGAGGATTTTCTAAAGGAGGAGGGAGCCGACATTTTTCTCCTGGACGGATATGTGTACTCAAATGCGGAAGGTATCGAGTGGGTCGAGGAGTTGGCATACACAGCAGGCGGACAAATCGGGGAAATATCGAGGCAGACGGATAAAGCGGTCCTTTTCCGCAACGGAACGGCCAACCGACTTCCTGTGGGAACAAAGATTTACGAAACGGATACGCCGGTCTGCATGGCCGTGGTGGATGGCAGAAAGCTACTCTATTTGAAGATGGTCGAAGGGTGAGGAAGATTTTTTATCGACCGGAATGACAAATCCCATTTTGGTATGGTGCTTTTTCATTGACGGGATGTAAAGTGCCGGTTGAGCGTTAAAAGATAGTCGGTACCAGGCCGCCGTCCATACGGATCGGGGATCCTTTAAATGCCGATGCATAAGGACTGCAGACGAATGTTGTCAGCCTACCTACCTCGGAGGGTCTGATGAATCTTTGTATCTCCGATTGAGGGAGGTTTGCGGCCATAAATGCCTTTTCTTTCTCTAAGAACGTCATGTCTTTATTATCGTACATTCCCTCAATAATCTGCTGCACATTCTCAGAGAGGGTCGGGCCTGGCATGATCGTATTGACGGTAACATCTTCTCCTCGTGTCAATTTAGATAAGCTTTTCGACAAAGATAACAGCATGGATTTTGTCATACAGTATTGTGGCATTTGTCCGGAAGGCATAACGGCTTCTTCACTGGCAATAAAGATAATTCGACCAAACTCCTTGTTCCGCATTTTAGGTAAATAAAATTTAGATAAACCATTTGCAGCAAGAACATTGGTATGGAAATATTTTTCCCATATTTCATCGGTAACGTCCTCATACTGCATGATTTCATAAATCCCCATGTTGTTTACTAAAAGATCAATATCGGGATACTTTTCGAATAAATGCTCCCGTTGTTCCACATCTGCAATATCGGCTGCCGCATTTTGAGGAGAGGTTGCAGGGAAAGCTGCTTGTATTTCCTTTACCACGCCTTCTACCTCTTCCTCCTTTCGGCCGTTAATAAGAACATGAACACCTTCTTTTGCCAGCTCCATAGCAATGGCTTTCCCTATTCCTTTTGTAGAACCGGTCACTAAAGCGGTTTTGTTGGTTAGTCCCATCTCCATCCTATACATCTTCCTTTCATTCATTAATAAAACTGAGCTTACGGTGTTTCACCTAAACGTTCCGTGCGCCAACGGGAAGGAGTATCCCCTTCCCAAAGTCGAAAAGCCCGATAGAACGAGTTTTGATCTTCATAACCAATCAGAAAGGCAACTTCACGAATATCGAGCGAAGGATCTGCTAAGTACTCACGTGCCAGCTCCTTCCGAACTTGTGTCAACAAATGTTTGAAGCTCGTCCTCTCCTCATGAAGCCGGCGCTGCAGGGTACGGTTGCTCATCCCGAGCTCCGCGGCGGCTGTTTCGATACCAGCACGTCCTCCCGGCAGGCTGCGTTTCAAAAACCACTTGACCATTTCTGTAACGGAATTACCGGATTGGTGCTCCGCAGCCGATTGATCCAAAACAGGAGCCAAGACTTCAAGCAGCTCTGCGTTATACGAGGCGAAAGGGAGGTCAAGGTCCTTTCGGTGGAGGATCAATGTATTCCTGTTTCCACCGGTTTGGACACGGCATCCGAAGTAAGCTTCAAGCGGCTGAACGTCGCCCGGCAAGCACGAAAGTTCCACGGATTTCGCAGTCAATGGACGACCAGTACCCCGCCGTCCTAACTCCAGAAGAAAGGCAAGCGTAATACCTGCTAACACCGCCGGACCAGGCTCATCTTTAGACATCCATCCCAGTTCGATAGAGCACTCATCACCATCTTCTGTGATCAGTAAACCCTCAGGAGGACACAGCCGCTTATAACGAACCATTCGAGTTAGAGCGTCGCGATAGTCACGAGCGTGATAAGCAGCTAAAACAGTCGGCGGAAAATGAACGGTTTCGAAGCCGGTCGACAGCCTGATGATTGCTTCAGACGTGTCCCCTATGAGATCAGAGTACGCCTGCCAGATGGATAGATACTGGGAGGAGGTGACCATCGGTTCATGAATTATGGTGAGTGGAAGTCCCGCTTTTCGGGCTATTTCATGAGGGGAAACCCCCAGCTGTTGTACTCCCGTCCAAAATCCAGCCGGAAATTTAATACGGGTATCAGACGTCATTTCCTACACCTCCCTCGGCTGTCGATAGCCTGCCTTTGTTATATCTACCTTGTTGGGTAGGATACGTATCATCTTATCAATCGGGTGTTGTTTTGTAACTAGCAAAAGGCGACATACAGCTAACAATTCCCGCCAAATTTATGCTGTTGATGGACTGGATATATAGGGTCAGCCTGTCCTTTTAGTAATAGCCATCATCTTATCACCCAAGTTCGTTTTAAGAATCGTTACCAGGTGTAACAAAAAGGTTCTTCTGCAGCAAAAAGAGAGTTTTCTTGGTAAAAGAAAAGCAATATTAACGGATACAGTTATAAAAGTGAGCAAAGTTTCTGGAAATGTCAGAAATGAAAGAGAAAATCGTTGGGATGATGTAGACTTCTATACAGAATATGGAGAAAGCATCTTTATTTTTCTTAATAACCAACTCATAATACATCAGTTAAAACCGAAAAATAAAAGGGAAGAAGTTCAAAGCTTCCTTCATAGCAGGGGAGTTGAAAAAAAAGCGTAGGTACGACCTTATTTGATGCAATGCCCGTGACTATTTTACCTAGAGTATAGAAAATTCAAGGGAAACATTAACTCGATCAGAATCTATGGTGTAATATTCAGATTGCATAGTAACTCGTCTTTCATAGGAACCTAATCAAAAAGTTAATAGATCATGTTAAGTGTGCTCATTGAATGGGAGTACACTTTTTTATGTTTGGAAAGGCTGTGATGAGAACTTGTAGACGTACCTCAGTCCCAGTACTACCTAAAACAAAAAAAGAAGAAAATGTAAAAAAACACATTGACGAAAGCGTTTGCAAAGAGTATAGTCTACTTAAAGTAATCGATTACGTAAACGATTAAATGGGTTTAGAAATGAGGATTAACCATGGTTTCCATTAAAGATGTTGCAAAAAAAGCACAAGTCTCTACAGCAACCGTATCTCATGTGATCAATGAGACAAGATTTGTGGCAGATGAGACAAAGCAGAAAGTACACCTTGCGATGAAGGATTTGAATTATCAGCCTAATCGAATCGCAAGAAGTCTTCGCAGCCGTAAATCCAGTACCATCGGACTTTTGGTTCCGCTGGTTGCAGAAGATACGTCGAATTTCTTTTTCATGAGCATTGCAAATGGAATTGAAAAGGTGTTGAAAGATAACGGCTATAACTTAATACTTAGTAATTCCAATGAGGATGAAGGAACGGAAAAAGATCAAATCCGCGTGTTTAATACGCAGTTGATCGACGGGTTGGTCATTGCCCCTGTGAATGGAAAAGATTCTGCATATAAGAAGGAACTAAAAGGTGACTATCCCGTCGTTTATATTGACCGTCATCCGAGCGGTATCGAAGGGGACATGGTCCTTGTCGATAACCTCCGCGGATCCTATGAAGCAGTCCGTGCTCTCCTGGACAAAGGATATGAACGGATCGGCTTCATCACAGGAACCCTTGGAATTACCACTAGTGATGAACGCTTGAAAGGATATAAAAAAGCCTTGAAAGAGAGAGGAGCACCTATAAGGGAGGAGTTTATTAAAGAGGGGCCTGCCACGTTTGAACAAGGCTATCAATTAGCCAAAGAACTTCATGAGGCCGAAGTATCTGCTTTGTTTGTTGCGAATAATGTCATGACAATGGGAGCGGTTTCTTACCTTAATGAACATCAGGTTAACATTCCTGAAGAAATCGGCATCATAGGGTATGACGATTATGATTGGATGAAGATCACTTCCCCACCTTTATCTGTCGTGAGGCAGCCGGCGTTTGAGATTGGAAAAGTAGCCGTAGAGCAGCTGCTTAAGAGAATAAATGGTTCACAAGAGAAATATACAGAAGTCATGCTCGATTCAGAGTTGATACAGAGAGGTTCCTTTTAAAGCGAACCTTCTCTTTTTACCCATAAAGTAAACGATTACGTAAACGTTTTCGTGATGTAGCAGTTGTTTGTATTCATTATGAAATGGGAGGTATGGATGGTGAAAAAATTATCGTATTTGCTGGCAGGGATCTTATTGGTGTTTATGCTCTCGGCGTGTTCGGGTGAAAGTGATGCGAATTCGGATGCAGATGGTGGCGGCTCTGGTGAGAATACAACAAGTGACACCGTGGAGACTGGTTCTGTTGATACAATTGTGGAAGCTACTGGGGAAGAAGAGGTCATGCTCGATTTCTGGATTCACCAAACCGGTGAAGACGAAACAAACGCCTACATTGAGTTAATTGATGCATTCAACAAAGAGCATGACGACATCCATGTCAACGCAGAAGTCATCATTGATGACGGAGCCAGTGCCTACAGTGACAGCATCAATGCCGCTCTAGTGGCAGGAAACCTTCCGGATGTCATGGCAGTTGACGGTCCTTACGTCTCAAGCTTTGCTGATGCTGGAGTGATTCAGCCGATTGATAAATATATCGACGAAGAAACGAAAGGCCAATATGTAGATTCGATTATCCAGCAAGGCACGTACAACGATGAATTATATTCCTTAGGAGCAATGGAAGCTTCCGTCATGCTTTATTACAACAAAGATTTGTTGGATGAAGCGGGGATTGAGCCGGCTGATTCTATAGAAGAAGCCTGGACGTGGGATGAATTGATGGAGAATTCCAAGAAGCTCACGACCGAGGATCGTTATGGGCTGAACTTGTTTATGAATTACGGTGTTGGTGAATGGCTGACGTTTATGGGCGCACCGCTTGCATGGTCTAATGGAGGCGCATTGATTTCCGAGGATGGTACAACAGTGGATGGGTATTTAAACAGTCCGGAAACGATGGAAGCTTTCCAGTATGTGAAAGAACTATTTGCGGAAGGCGTTGTTACCGATAGTCCTGGTGAGATGCAGTTTGAAGAAGGAAATGCAGCCCTTGCTTTAGGAGGTCCATGGATTGCTGTTTCGGCTGAAGAAGCTGGCTTGAACTGGGGAATGATGCCGTATCCATACAAAGATGAGAAGGTTTCTCCTTCCGGAAGCATGGCTTATGCTGTCACGAATAATACAGAGAATCCTGAAGCTGCTGTCGAGCTTATGAAGTGGATGACGAATGAAGAAGCAACAATCAAAATCTCGAAAGCTACAGGCATGCCGCCGGCACAGAAGTCTGCGTTCGAAAACATGGAGAAATTCAATGAGCTTCCATGGAGCGTTATGAAAGAACAAGTCATGGAAACGGCTCACGCCCGCCCGGCAACGCCTGCTTATCCTGTATTGACAGATGCATTTGCTCAATCTTTCCACGCTGCTGCTCTAGGCGAAGATGTAGAGAGTGTAGTGGAACAACAGGTTCAGCGTGTCGAGCGTGAATTGAAACGTTTTGAAAAATAGTCCAACTGTTGATCGGGGCCTGTGCCTTGCTGCAGGCTCCTTCCAATTAATAAAGACACGGCGTTTACAGGTTTGAAGGAGAGGGTGAACAAATATGAAAGGGAACAGTTCTTCTGCGAAACAATTGCCTGATCATCATTATAAGGATCCATCTGAACCAACGATCAAAAGAGTGCCGCCAAATAGGAAGAAAAAAAGAAAATCGCAGGCATTCCAAGAAGCGATGACAGGGTACTTCTTTCTGGCCCCTGCTTTGATTCTTCTGGGTGTATTCCTTTTGTACCCGATGGGAGCTGCTTTTTACTACAGCTTTACAGATTTCTATATTTTAAAGCCGGATGATATTTCATTCATCGGGTTCGAGAATTTTACTTATATATGGCAGGATGCTCAATTCCGACAAGCCTTCTGGAATACCGTTTATTTCTCTGTCATCGTCGTTCCAGTTCAACTGGCAGTGGCGCTGGGGCTTGCTTTGCTCATTAATAAGAAATTAAAATTCCGCGTGTTTTTCCGGACAGCCTTTTTCTCCCCTGTCGTAATGTCTTTGGTTGTGGTCTCCATTCTTTGGACGTTTATGTACAATCCGAACGAAGGATTGATCAACCAGCTGCTCGGACTCATAGGGATTTCCCCACAACCGTTTCTGACAAGCCCTGATCAGGCTATGAATTCCATCATTGCCATGTCTGTCTGGCAAGGGGCCGGGTTCCAGATGATGATCTTTCTGGCAGGTCTTCAAAACATCCCTAACCATTTATACGAAGCGGCAGATATTGACGGAGCAAGCAATTGGCAGAAGTTTTTACATGTGACGCTGCCCGGGTTGAAGAATATTGCCTTGTTTATCTTTATTACGATCAGCATTGCTGCCTTTAAATTACTCGTTCAGCCGATGATCATGACACAGGGAGGTCCGCTTGGGTCTACCAAGTCTCTGGTCTATCACATTTATGAAACGGGATTCAACTATCGAGATGTGGGTTATGCCTCGGCCATGGCCGTCGTATTTACACTGATTGTCCTTACCATCACCATTATTCAGCGGGTGCTCATTCGTGAAGAGAGGGGGTAAAAGCTATGAAAAGAAAGAAAGGAATACAAAGAGTCTCGTTATATGTTTCTGTGATATTACTTACCTTCATCTTTCTCTTTCCCTTAGTATGGATGCTTGTTTCCTCGTTGAAAGATGAGTTTCAAATTTTCAGGGATATGAAATCACTGAAAGCCTTTCTGCCTCCGGCTCCAAACGAAGTGGAAGGGGGTACTTCCATAACTATATCGCAGCTTTTCAACGTGTCGATCTTATGAAGTACATTATGAACAGCTTGATTTATACAACCGGTATCATTGTCTTTGGACTTATTGTGAATTCCATGGCTGGTTATGCGTTGGCGCGGTTTCGCTTTCCGCTGGCCGGCTTCTGGCTGGGAGTCATTATCGCGACCTTGATCATCCCGCCGGAGAGTATCTTTCTCCCCCTCTACGTTTTAGTGTATGACCTTGGTTGGGTCAATACTTACACGGGTTTGATCGTTCCGTTTATCGCGAATGCTTTTGCCATCTTTTTATTCCGGCAGTTCTTTCTCGATTTTCCTAAAGAGTTGGAGGAAGCCGCCAAGATTGACGGCTGTTCTCAAATCGGCATCTTCTTCCGGATCATCGTCCCGCTTTCCAAGCCGGTGTTTGCGACTGTGGCGATTGTCTTATTTATCAATCATTGGAATGACTTCCTATGGCCGCTTGTTGTCGCTTCGGATGAGAGTATGCGTACCATCCAAATTGGACTGCAGTACTTCATGAACGAACCACCTATCAAGTGGGGGCAGGTGATGGCTGCATTAACGGTCGCTACGGTTCCTATGCTGTTGATCTTTGCTTTCCTGCAAAGATACTACGTACAAGGATTAACACACACTGGTTCAAAGAATTAAAGGTTTGTATGCAAGGACGGGCAGCAGACATTGCTGTCTATCGGAAAGAATTTAATAGCGTTGGAAGGAGTGCCATGACATATGATTCAAAACCAGCCGTTAGCGACGAATGGGTATTATCAGGAGAGGTATCGGCCACACATCCATTTCACCCCTGAACAAATGTGGATGAATGATCCCAATGGCCTTGTCTACTTTGAAGGGGAGTACCATCTCTTTTATCAATATCATCCAAACAGTACAAAGTGGGGGCCGATGCATTGGGGGCACGCTGTCAGTAAAGATCTTATGGAGTGGGATCATCTTCCTGTCGCTCTGTACCCGGATGATTTGGGCATGATTTTTTCAGGTAGTGCGGTAGTCGATCACAAGGATACGAGCGGTTTTTTCGATGGGAAACCGGGACTCGTAGCTGTTTTCACCCACGCCGATGGAGAATTGCAAAGACAAAGCATTGCTTACAGTAAAGACCGGGGCCGGACATGGATCAAATATGACAGCAATCCGGTGATTCCAAACCCGGGTATCAAGGACTTTCGTGATCCGAAGGTGTTCTGGTATGAGGATACAGAACAATGGGTGATGGTGATTGCTGCAGGGAGGAAAGTTCAATTCTACGTCTCGCCTGATTTGAAGCAGTGGACCTATGCCAGTGAATTTGGAGATGGCTGGGGGGAACAAAAAGGCGTGTGGGAATGCCCTGACCTGTTTCCGCTAACCAATGAAAAGTCCGGGGAGAAGAAGTGGGTCCTGCCGATCGGGATTGATGCAGGCGCACCTTCAGGTGGCTCCGGGACGCAGTATTTTATCGGGGAATTTGATGGCAGACATTTTGTTCCACATCAGTCGAAGGAATCTGTTCGCTGGCTTGATTATGGGAAAGACTTTTATGCGGCACAGTCCTTTTCCGATCTTCCTGGGAGAAGGGTGGTCCTGGCGTGGATGAGCAATTGGCAATATGCCAATGACGTACCGACAGATCCGTGGAGAAGTGCCATGACGATTCCAAGAGAACTGACATTAACGATGATAGAAGGTCGGGAACGCCTGATTCAGAAGCCGGCAGCAGAGCTTACAAGGTTGATAGAAAGGCGAATGGAGATGGATCCCTGCCTCCTTCAAGAGAAGCAATCCATCGCGATGTCCCAGCCTGCATCTCCATTCCTATGGGAACTGGAAGTGGAAATAGAAGAAGGGGGTGTCTTCGAAGGCCGGTTGTTCGGAAAACAGGATTGGCAGGTCTCAGGATCCGCGTGGATCGCGGGAAGAGCGTGATCTCCGTGCAAAGAGACGAAGCGGACCTTGATTTCTCTGAGGAATTTGTGTGCACTTGTCAGGCGCCTTTGAATCCTGATCTTTCGTCCTTCCACCTCAAGTTAGTCTGTGACCATTCCTCGGTCGAACTCTTTCTTGGCGAGGGAGAAATAAGCATGACGAATTTATATTTACCGACGGTTGGTCACGAAGCTAAGTTAAAGGTGGAAGCTGTCCGCGGGGCGGTAGAAGTGAAAGGATCATCGGTTTCTGAAATGAGATCGATTTGGAAGCATGATATGTAAAGGGGGATGAAGATGAAAGGTACGGGGAACCTTATTTACCTTGTCTGTGATTGGTTGATGCGGCTTGCAATTTTAAATGTATTGTGGATCACTTTCACACTGATGGGCGGCGTAGTTTTCGGTATCTTTCCTGCTTCTTCCGCCAGTGTAGCTTTACTGAAAGAATGGATGGCTGACAGGCGTCCTCGGGTAGTAACGTTTTATTGGAAGAATTATAAACGATCGTTTCTTTCTGCGAATGCTGTATTCCTATGTACGTTTCTTTTTATGCTTCTATTAGGTCTTAACATATATACCAGTCTTCAGTTCACAGGGATATGGTTCTACCTTTTCTTCAGCGGAACGATATTCCTGGGTGGCGGGGTGTTGATGACGGCCATTTTAACCTTCAACCCGCTCAGCCATGGGATGAAGGCAGTAGAAGCTTTGAAAAACGCGCTTCATCTTTTGCTGCTATATCCAGGCCGCCTGATTTCTTTTATCGCCGGATTCGTTCTGCTTCTGTTATGCTTTCGCTTCATACCCGGGATTCTCCCCTTGTATTCCGTCAATATCATTTTACTGTTAACCGTTCTTTTGTTTCCATTTAAACAGGATGCTCACAGACCCGTCTGATTGAAAGTACGAACAGGCGGGTTTCTTTTTCCATGGGTTGAAAATTTTCAGTGCTATTTTTTGATAACGCTTACAATTAGAGGAGGAAGACTACTTGAAACGTGTAATCCGTCGTTCAATCCCTTTGTTGACGATTGCGGTTTTAATCCTGGCTTTGTTTCCGACCTATCCGATTGCGGAGGAAGGGGGACAGGAGAGTGAAGCGGCTGCGATTGATGCCTACCGGTCCCAATTTCACTATTCACCGTCTGAAAATTGGATGAATGACCCGAATGGGTTGGTCTATTTTGATGGGGAATATCATTTGTTCTATCAACACAATCCGACAGGTAATCAATGGGGCCCGATGTATTGGGGACATGCAATAAGCAAAGATTTAATCAACTGGGAGGAGCTTCCTATTGCTTTGTATCCCGATGAAAAAGGCTTTATCTGGTCTGGAAGTGTAGTCGTGGATGAGCAGAATACGGCAGGGTTCCAAGAAGGGGAACATGCGGCTATGGTCGCTGTGTTCACTCATGAGAAAGCAGGTCACCAAACCCAGAGCCTTGCTTACAGCAATGATAAGGGGCGGACCTGGACGAAGTATGAAGGAAATCCGGTCATCGAAATGCCAGAAGGTACCGATGTTTTTCGGGATCCAAAAGTATTTTGGCATGAAGGGACAGAAAAATGGAACATGGTAGTTTCCGCAGGACAGAGCATCGAATTTTACCAATCGGATAACCTGAAAGACTGGGAGCATACGGACACCTTCGAACGTCCTCCGGGTGCATCGGGGGTTTGGGAATGTCCGGACCTCGTAGAACTGTCGGTTGAAGGAGACGGCAGCGATAAGAAATGGGTGCTGATGATGAGTGTAAGTGAAGGTTCTTCTGCCGGTGGTTCCGGTATGGAATATGTGGTGGGAGATTACAATGGAGAATCTTTTTCCACAGAAATGAAACCTATCCCTTTGGATTATGGGGCAGACATGTATGCCGGAGTAACGTGGAACAACCTGCCGAAAGAAGAAGAACGGACGATCATGATCGGATGGATGAATAACTGGCAGTATGGACAGGACATACCGACAGAAGGTTTCCGCGGAGCGATGTCCATTCCTCGGGAATTGAATCTCCGCACAACAGAAGAAGGTACATACCGGCTCCAACAGCAGCCTGTATCGGAATTGGAACAGCTTAGAGGTGAAACCTTAGAGCGGAAGGAGGAAGTAGTGAAAGAAGGAACTCAAAAGCTCGGGGACTCTGTCAATGACCTGCTTGAAATAACCGCTTCCTTTGATATCAAACAGTCCTCCGCGGATTCTTTCGGGTTTACGTTGAAGAACGAAAATGATCAATCGACGACGATTGTGTATCACCCGAAAGAGGAGAAAATCGCACTTGATCGTACTTCATCAGGGGAGAAGGACTTCTCTGCTGGTTTTGCAGCCGTCCATGAAGCGCCGCTGGAAGGAAAGGACGGGATCGTTCAGCTGAAAATCCTTCTGGATCGGTCCTCTGTGGAAGTGTTCGGGAATGAAGGGACAACGGTTCTGACCGACCAGATATTCAGAGACTTGTCGCCTTCCACACTGGAAATATTCAGTACTGGAGGAGAGGCGTATCTCCGTCATTTGACTGTTACGGATTTGAGCGCGGCTGATGTGGCACCTGTACCAACACCGGTTCCTGAAGATGTTCCGAACAACTTGGAAAATGGGAGCTTCGAAACGGGTGATTTAACAGGGTGGACGGCGAATGGAGACGCCTTTTCCCACGGTGTTTCTCAAAAGGAATCATACTGGGACGGCAAACCTTTTGAACAGGAAGGAAAGTACCACCTTTGGGGTTTCTCTGAGGACGTGAATGACTCCGATTTCCGGACGGGAACGCTTCAGTCTGATCTTTTTCAATTAAGCGGGAAAGGACAAATCGAATTTTTGATCGGTGGCGGTCAGGATAAGGAACGCTTATATGTGGCGCTCGTCCGAGCGTCAGACGGTAAAGAACTCTTTAAAGCTACAGGAGCAAACGATGAGAAATATCGGCGCGTCTCCTGGGACGCCAGTGCCTATCTTGGTGAGAAACTTTACTTGAAAGTCGTTGACTATCATACGGATGGGTTCGGTCATATTAACGTCGATGATTTTAAGGTATATGCAGAGGGAGAGCCGATCAGAGATGATATCGAGAATGGTGATTTCGAAACAGGTGATTTAACAGGATGGACCGTCGTTGAAGGCGATGCTTTCAGCCCGAAAGACGTAACCAATGATACGGACTGGGGATGGGGGGACCGTTCCATCATCAGGGGGACTATCATTTGTGGGGCGCTAAAGATGGTGGAGACGGGCAGACCGGCATCCTTCGTTCCTCTTCGTTTATATTATCTGGGACAGGGAGGATCTCCTATTTGATCGGTGGAGGAAATGACCCTGATCGCTTATATGCAGCTCTTGTCCGGGCGGAAGATGATCAAGAATTGATGAAGGCAACGAATACGGAATGGGATGACTCCGAAGAATATTCGCAAGTCGTTTGGGATGCTTCGCAGTATGTAGGGGAAGAAGTGTATTTGAAAATTGTAGACAATTCGACGGAAGGGTGGGGACACATTAACGTAGACGACTTCCAAGTGAAGCAAACCGGGCTGCTTGCACATTGGTCGTTTAATGAAAAAGAAGGAAAGGTTACGAAAGAGGAAGTAAGTGGAGAGTCTGATCCTGTACAGTATGTGTTCAATGACGCGGTGTATAAAGCCTCATCGGACCCGTTATGGAAGCCGGGGTTGGCGGGGGAGGCCTTGTTATTTGATGGGTATTCCACGTGGGTGACGCACGCAGACGAATCATTTGTCCAGCCGGAAGATGCCCTTACCATAGAAGGATGGGTAGCTCCACGAGCGTATGAGTGGGGAGATCTTAATCAAGTATCAGCGATCGTCAACAAGCATGACAAGGCAAAAGGGGAAGGGTTTATTTTAGGAATGGGACGTCACGGGAAACTTTCCTTCCAGGCAGGTATTAACGGCGAGTGGCAGGAGGTATCCACTAAGCCTGAACACAGGTTGGAAAAGGATCAGTGGTCCTATGTGGCTGCTACATTCGATAGGAATGATCAATCGATGAAACTTTACATGAATGGAGCGCTTGTCGGCCGTACAGAAACTCCGAATGGAAAGCTGTCCATGTCAAGTGAAGATTTGTTAATCGGGAAACACAACCAGGCGGCCCTTATTAACGGGGTGTTTGATGCCAACATGTTCAATGGTTTGATGGATGAAGTGAAGATTGCAAATGAGGCGAAGACAGCAGATGAGATCCAGCAGGAATATCAGTCCATGGTGGAGAACTTCCCTGACCAAACGCTCCCCGAACCTTCCATGGACTGGGACCGAACCCGCTACAATGGTGATCAGCATCGACCTCAATATCATTTTATGCCTCCGGAGCATTGGATGAACGAACCGCACGCACCGATCTATTACAATGGTAAATATCATCTATTCTATCAAAAGAACCCCCAAGGACCGTATTGGCACCACATTCACTGGGGGCATGCAGTAAGTGAGGATATGGTGCAGTGGGAAGAGCTTCCTACCGCTCTTGCACCTGATGCGGGAACGGTAGCACCGGACGGGGTCTGGTCCGGAAGTGCAACACTCGATGAGAACGGGGAACCGGTCCTGTTCTTCACAGCAGGGGATGACAGTAAATTCCCGAACCAAATGACGGGGCTTGCTGTTAGTGAGGACCCGGAAGATCCTGAATTGAAGGAATGGCGCATGCTGGATGAGCCTGTCACAGTACAGGAAGAAAACCTTCCGGCAGAAGAAGGCGACGTGATGTACGGTCAGTTCCGGGACCCATTCGTATGGAAAGACGGAGACACCTGGTACCAGCTGATGGGGTCAGGAATAGAACAAGTGGGTGGAACAGCCCTGTTATATTCTTCGAAGGATCTGGAGAACTGGACCTACGAGAAACCTTTCTTTACCGGAGATGCAGAAGCTTATCCAAAAACCGGGGATGTATGGGAACTACCTGTCTTTCTCCCGCTTGGAAAAGATGAATCCGGAGAAGAAAAATATGCGTTCTTTATCAATCCATGGTTCGATGGATACAGCCCGCATAACGTCAAATACACCTTCTACTGGGTAGGCACGTGGGATAAGGAAACCTTAGCATTTGTCCCGGACCATGAAGAACCGAAAATGTTCGACTACGGCGAGCATTTCACAGGTCCAAGCGGCATGGTGGACGAAGATGGAACACCGATATTATTCAGCATTGCTCAAGACAAACGAAGCGAGCAGGAACATTACGATGCAGGCTGGGCACACAATGCTGGACTGCCTGTGGAACTTTCCTTGAGAGACAATAACGATCTTGGATTGCAGCCAATCAAGGAGCTGGAAGTATTAAGAGGGCAGTCCCTTGTTTCCTTTAAAAACAAAGGAATAGAAGAAGCGAATGAGAGGATAAAGGATGCGGAAGGCGACATGCTTGAAATAGTCCTGGATATCGATCCGAAGCAGGCGGATAAAGTGGGTATCAAAGTACGTCAGAGCGCAAATGGAGAAGAAGAAACGCTCATCTATTACGATAAGACGAAAGAGACGTTTGCGATGGACCGCAACCGATCCAGCATGGATCCGGATGTAAATAAAGGCGTCCAAGGTGGCGAGTTGAAATTGAACGGAGAGCGTTGGCAGCTTCATCTATATTTGGATCGTTCCATGGTTGAAGCATACGCCAATGGACAGAAAAGCATCACTTCCCGCGTCTATCCTACAAGGTATGACGCACTGGGCATAGAGCTTTGGAGTGAAGGGGGCGACCCGGAAATCGTGTCCATGGACGTCTGGGAAATGAAAGGTGCTTTCGGTGAAGCTGCCCCGGTTTACGAAAAAGAAACCGAAGCGGTCCCATCACATGGCGAGCTTGAAAACCACGATTTCCAAACCGGTGATTTAACGGGGTGGAACATCGTAGAAGGAGACGCCTTCTCTGATGCTCATGTTACAAAGAAAGCCGACTGGGGCTGGGGGGGACCGTTTGACCAGGCCGAAGACCGAATAGATCCTGAGCGTCATCACCTTTGGGGATTCCTTGATTCAAGCGGCGGCGACGCGGCTACAGGTATTTTAGAATCACAGATCTTTGAACTTGGAGGGGATGGAAAGATCGACTTTCTAATCGGCGGTGGCAGCAATATTGATCAACTATCTGTCTCCCTCGTCCGGACCTCGGACGGAAAAGTACTGAAGGAGGCAACAGGAAGAAATCAGGAAACCTACCACCGAGTTAAATGGGATGCTTCGGAGTACGTAGGAGAAAAACTCTTGGTGCGGGTAACGGACAAAGCACAAGGAGGATGGGGGCACATTAATGTCGATGATGTCAACGTCCCTGTCACCTTGAGTGAAGAAGAAAAAATCCTCTATAAGCTGAAGGAGATGGACCTGCAGAGCGGAAAAGACCTTGATGAAAAAATTGAATTCTATCAAGATACAGAAGAGAAAATAGAGGAAAAGGAAGCTGCGTTCATTTCCGTTAAGAAAGAAATGATAGACTTTCTTGAGAAGCAACTGGAAAAGAAGAGGAAAGAATACGATCTTAGTTCAATCCAGCTCCACTTTTATGTGAAGCATGCGATCGAAGAAACAGGGGCCCGACAACCTTCTGATGCAGGAGAAGTCCAGAAGTATGTAAGGAAGAGAGTGAACAAACATGCCACTGGGAAACAAGTTCGTGGTGCTATCCAGAAATACTTGAAATAAGAGGAAAGGTTCTGTTCCCGGTGGACAGAACCTTTTTTAGTATGCTGTCGACTTCCTCCTAACTTATGGCAGTATGCCGCATCGTCAGCCACGTTTTCATAAGATAGACAACAGAGAATGAATGTAGATATATTTTGTTAATCTTCTCTTTTAGTAAAACAAAGTTCACTTAAAGTAAAGTAAAC
>NZ_ANPF01000104.1:0-6614 GCF_000328325.1 Halobacillus sp. BAB-2008
TTGGCAGTCTCAGCTCGCTAAATGATATTTTCTATCAGCAAGGTTCATGACGGACCGCTCTTCCAAATGGCTGCGTCGTCTCTCTATACTATTCATCATCCTGCTTACGCTGCTGCTGCTTGCCTGGCTGTTTCCATACTACGATCATGTACTCGTAATGGTTGGACGAGTGCTGTTACCATTTGTTCTTGCTCTTGTACTCTCGCTTTTACTTCATCCACTGGTGAAAACGCTGGAAGGTGTTGGAGTGCGGAGGGCAATTGCAATTCTGCTTATATTCCTGCTGTTCTTTTCCCTTACGAGCTGGGGCATCTACAAGGGGTATCCCCGTCTTTTGGAGCAAGTAAAGCTTCTTAATGACCAACTGCCTGATCTTGCTGCGTCATACCAGGCATGGACGAAGGAATACTATGCCCATACGGAACGACTTCCCGATGGGATGCACCATAAGATGGATCAAGCCATCACAACCTCGAAGAAGGATTGAGCGCCAGACTGATGGCCGTATTCACGGGTTTGAGCGGCATCTTCAATATGATCATCCTGCTGGCGGTCATCCCGGTTATGACGTTTTATTTCCTGAAAGATTATAAAAGAATCGGTCTTGCCTTTCTCCACCTCCTGCCCCGCAGCTGGCACCAGGAAGCACAAAGGCTGGTTATTCAGTTAAATCATTCTCTTGGCGGATATATCAGAGGACAGTTGTTGATCAGTTTATTTGTCGGTGTATTTGCGACAATTGGATTCTGGCTGATCGATCTGCCATACCCGCTCGTACTTGGATTGGTCGCGGGGGTCACGAATATTATCCCTTATTTCGGTCCGCTCCTAGGAGCAGGACCGGCTCTGATTGTGGCTTTGACGGTTTCTTTTCAGGCCTTGCTGTTTACTCTTGCCGTCGTAGTTGTCATTCAGGTGCTGGAGGGGAATCTATTATCCCCTTACATTATGGGGAGAAGTATCCATATCCACCCGCTTTTGATTATTCTCGCCCTCCTGGCAGGTGGGGAACTTGCCGGCATACCAGGAATGATTCTTGCTGTACCTGTCCTCACCTGCCTCAAGGTCGTCGTTGATGAAATCAGGGCGGGAAGGCTCGGGCATTGACAGATGAAGGACAGTTATCTATAATTACGCATAGCGAAGACTATTTGGACGAAGAACACGAAGAAGGAACCGAGTAAGCGACATTGTTTATGGATAGAGAGGTACGTCCCTGGCTGAAAGACGTGCTCCATGATCGTTGCTGAACGCTATTCCGGAGTGCGGCTAATCCCCGCCGGATTCATGCTACGTTATCAGCATTCGAGATGATAGATGCAACAGGTCTATAATCAGGGTGGTACCGCGGAAAAACTCCCGTCCCTGCCGAATCATCAGGCAGAGACGGGAGTTTTTTCTGTGTCTGTCAAAGATGAAGCTTCGTCCAGTACCGTCTAAATTGTATATAATTCAAGGAGGTTTCTGTTATGAAGAAATTGACATCCGCAGATGTTCGACAAATGTTCCTTGATTTTTTCAAGGAGAAAGGCCACCGTGTGGAACCAAGTGCATCCCTCGTTCCTCATGAGGATCCGACGCTTTTATGGATCAACAGTGGTGTAGCGACATTGAAGAAGTATTTTGACGGACGGGTGGTTCCGGAAAACCCGAGAATCGTCAATGCCCAGAAGTCGATTCGAACCAACGATATTGAGAATGTCGGTTTTACGGCAAGACACCATACATTCTTCGAAATGCTGGGGAATTTCTCTATTGGAGATTATTTCAAAGAAGAGGCTATGGAGTGGGCGTGGGAGTTTCTAACAAGCGAGAAATGGATCGGCTTCGATCCGGAGAAGCTCTCTGTGACTGTCCATCCGGAAGATGATGAGGCTTATCAAATCTGGGAGAAAAAGATCGGTCTTCCTGTCGAGAGGATCATCCGAATTGAAGAGAACTTCTGGGACATCGGAGAAGGGCCGAGCGGACCGAACACCGAAATTTTCTATGATCGCGGCGAGAAATACGGCAGCGACTCCAACGACCCGGAATTATATCCAGGCGGCGAGAATGAACGGTATTTGGAAATCTGGAACCTTGTGTTCTCGCAGTTCAACCATAACCCTGACGATACGTACACACCGCTTCCGAAGAAGAATATCGATACAGGAATGGGCTTGGAGCGGATGGTATGTGTCATCCAGGAGACGGAAACGAACTTTGAAACAGATTTGTTTATTCCAATCATTAGAGCAACAGAAGAAATTGCCGAAGCAGCCTATGGAGACAGTGTCGATGGAGATGCAGCATTTAAAGTCATCGCCGATCACATGAGAACCGTAACGTTCGCTGTCAGTGATGGAGCCCTGCCTTCCAACGAAGGACGCGGGTATGTCCTGCGCCGTCTGCTGAGAAGAGCGGTTCGCTTTGCTAAGCAGATTGGAATCGATAAACCGTTTATGTATAAACTTGTCCCGCAAGTATCTAATATCATGGTCGATTTCTATCCAGAAGTGAAAGAGAAGGAAGCATTCATTCAAAACGTCATCAAGACCGAAGAAGAACGTTTCCACGAAACGCTGAATGACGGACTGCAAATCCTCTCTACTATTATGAAGCAGGAATCAGAGAAAGGAAGCAGCGTCTTTCCTGGAACGGAAGTTTTCCGCCTTTATGATACGTATGGGTTTCCAAAAGAGCTCACAGAAGAATATGTAGCAGAAGCTGGATTCACCATTGATGAAGCAGGTTTCCGTGAAGAAATGGAGAAACAGCGGGAGCGTGCCCGCAACGCCCGCCAGAAGACGGACTCCATGCAGGTACAGGACGGAGTACTTGGAGATGTCCATGTGGAAAGCTCCTTTATCGGGTATGATCACCTGCGGACAGAAGCGGTGGTTGTTGAAATGATAAAAGGAAAAGATTTCGCTGTGCATGCCGAAGCGGGGGATACGGTGTATCTCTTCCTCGATCAAACGACTTTCTATGCGGAAAGCGGAGGTCAGGTATCAGATAAAGGGTTCCTGCGCTCGGAAGCGGCTCTTTTGGAAGTGACGGATGTAAAGAAAGCTCCTAATGGACAACATATGCACGAAGCAATCGTCCGGGAAGGATCCATGGAGAAGGGTACGAAAGTGGTTGCCGAGGTGGATCCGGGAAGCCGTTCCTTTATCGTCAAGAACCACACAGCGACCCATCTCCTTCATCAGGCATTGAAGGATGTCCTTGGAGATCATGTTAATCAGGCGGGATCCCTCGTTGAACCGGATCGCCTCCGCTTTGACTTCTCCCATTTCGGCTCTGTATCCGACGAAGAAATGGAGCAGATTGAATCCATCGTAAACGAGAAGGTGTGGCAGTCGATCCCTGTAACGATCGAGCTGAGCTCTATCGAAGAAGCAAAAGAAAAGGGAGCAATGGCGCTTTTCGGAGAAAAATACGGAAACACTGTAAGAGTCGTTCAAGTCGGCGATTACAGCCTTGAGCTTTGCGGCGGCTGTCACGTGCAGAACACAGCGGAAATCGGCCTGTTCAAGATCGTTTCCGAATCCGGTATCGGTGCAGGGACGCGCAGGATAGAAGCTGTGACTGCCAAAGATGCTTATCTGTATATGAATAAAAAGGAAAACGTCCTGAGAGAGGCGGGAGCGCTTCTTAAAACGAAGCCGGAACAGGTGCCGGACCGGATCGATGCTCTTCATAAAGAAATGAAAGAGCTTCAGAAAGAGAAGGATTCACTCAGCGCTAAACTATCCAACCTGGAAGCTTCCAGCATCCTTGATGATGTAGAGGAAGTAGCAGGCGTGAAGGTCCTTGCGAAGAAAGTGGATGTCAAGGATATGAACAGCCTTCGTTCCATGGTGGATGACTTGAAGCAGAAGCTTGGATCCGGCATTATTCTGCTGGCTGCACCTAACGGCGAGAAAGTTCAATTAATTGCAGGAGTATCCAAGGATTTAGTAGAAGAAGGGTATCATGCCGGTCAATTGATTAAAGAAGCAGCTGCTATCTGCGGCGGCGGCGGCGGAGGCCGTCCGGATATGGCGCAGGCAGGCGGCAAAGATGCTTCAAAAATCCCGGATGCTCTTACGTATGCCAAGGAATATGCGGGACAGAAAGCCTAGTTTTTCTAATCCTGCAAATAGGTATATAATGGAGTAAATACAATAAATGTGCGAGGTGACTGTAATGAGTTCAATGGATAAGACGATGAGGTTTAACTTCTCGGAAGAACCGTTTGATCAAGATGTCCGATCCGTACTGCTATCTGTGCACAGTGCACTGGAGGAGAAAGGGTATAACCCGATTAATCAAATCGTAGGCTACCTCCTTTCCGGAGACCCTGCTTATATTCCTCGTCACCAGGATGCAAGAAACCTGATCAGAAAAATCGAAAGAGATGAGCTGATCGAAGAGTTGGTAAAGTTTTACATCAAAGAGAATAAAGAGGGCATGGAATGAAGAAAATAGGTTTAGATGTGGGGGAAAAGACGATAGGCATCGCAATTTCTGATGCCTTCGGCTGGACCGCCCAGGGGCTTACGACGCTCCGATGGGACGAGAAGGACTTCAACACAGCGAAAGACAATCTGGCCGAGGTCATCAGAGACCATGAGGTGACGGAAGCGGTGGTCGGTTTTCCGAAGAACATGAACGGAACCGTCGGTCCACGTGGAGAAGCCAGTCAAAAATTCGCTGCTTGGCTTGAAGAGGAATTTCGTCTCCAAACCCATTTGTGGGACGAGCGACTTACGACAATGGCTGCTGAACGAGTGTTGATCGACGCTGATGTCAGTCGTAAGAAAAGGAAGAAGGTCATCGATAAGATGGCTGCCGTTATGATTTTACAAGGATATTTGGATTCGAAACAATAAAGGAGGATGTCTGATATGGCATTAGCAAAAGAAGAACGCATCATTATACCGGACGAGAACGGAGAAGAGCATCTATTTGAGGTGTTGTTCACGTTCGACGTCGAGCAGACCGGACATTCTTACATTGCCGTCATCCCTGCGGAGCAGAAGGAAGGCGACGAAGTCGAAGTTTTCGCTTTCCGTTATGAGGAAAAAGGGAACGAAGAGGATGATCTTGCTCTATTCCAAATCGAATCAGAAGATGAGTGGGAAATGGTCGAAGAAATGCTGAATACATTGACTGATGAAGACCTTACCTGATTATAGTCACGCCCAAAAGCCTGCAGCTCTGCTGCGGGTTTTTTTATGTTGTTAAGAAGATCGGGCGGTGAAGAGACCTTGGCTCTCATTCCCTGAAAATCACAGCATGTATAAAGGGCAGGTTTATTTAAATAATGGTTCTGAAAAGGAGCTGTCTGGGCGGCATTTGTAGAAAATCCGGGCAATTTGTAGAAAGGTTCTTTCAATTTATAGTATAATGTACCGGATGAAAGGAGGAAGGCTGTTGTCTAAATCTGACTTTAATACACAGTATAAGAAAAAGCTGAAAAATAGAATAGAAGAAGCAAGTACCGTAAGAAAGATTGTAGCCGGTATATTGACGGCACTCGTCCTCATCCTGTTGATTGGAGGTCTTTCGGGCTATTTGTACGTCCGCTCCGCTCTTCAACCGGTGGATCCGGGAAACGAAAAGCAGAAAAATGTTGAAATCCCCCTCGGTTCTTCCACTTCGCAAATCGCATCGATATTGGAAGAGAATGATATCATCAAGAACGGCATGATCTTCCGTTTCTATACGAAATTCAAGAATGAGTCCGATTTTCAGGCTGGAGATTATCAGTTCACTTCATCCATGAGCATTGATGAAGTTATTGAATCCTTGAAAGAAGGAAAGCTTGTCAAGGATGCAGCAGTTACCGTAACCATTCCAGAGGGAAGGGATTTGGAAGAGATCGCGGGAGCTTATGCTGAGAAAATGGACTTTACAAAAGAGGAATTTCTGAAACGGGCCAATGACGAGGAATATGTCAAGACGTTAATGGAGAAGTATCCGGATTTACTTACGGAAGACATCCTGAACGAGGATATTCGTTATCCTTTGGAAGGCTACTTATTTGCTTCTACTTATCCTTTTAATGTAGAGGACCCAAGCATTGATCAAATCATTGAGAGTATGCTCGACCGCACCCAGTCCGTCGTTCTTCCATATATGGATGAGGTGGATGGATTAAAAGGTATAGAAAACGTCCATGATCTCGTAACCATGGCATCCCTTCTTGAGAACGAAGCAAGGACGGCAGAAAGCAGGGAGGAGATTTCTGGTGTGTTCCAGAACCGACTGGAAGAAGAAATGCCCCTGCAAACCGATCCTACCGTCCTTTATGCCCTTGGAGAACATAAGGACAGAGTGCTGTATGAAGATTTGGAAGTAGACTCTCCTTATAACACGTATAAGGTGAAAGGACTTCCGGTCGGCCCGATATCCAATTTCAATGAAAACTCTTTAAAAGCTGCAGCGGAACCGAATGATAACGATTATCTTTACTTCCTTGCAGACAGTGATGGAGACATTCATTATTCTGAAACCTTGAAGCAGCATAATATATATAAAGAAGAACATATAACCGGCCAGTGAATTTTTTAGAAGGAATGACGGGAACACTCGCATTCCTTCTTTTTTGTGTTAAAATAGTGTGGTTGTAAAWTATTGTGAAGGGA
>NZ_ANPF01000105.1:0-1660 GCF_000328325.1 Halobacillus sp. BAB-2008
ATAAAACATTTATAATATTATTAAAAAACAGACCGAGTACCTTATGGATTCAATTACCCCCATCAATTCTATTGTATCAAGTATTTATCTATAAACTTTTTTTTCGTGACACAAAAATAATATCAGACTGTCATAATGGACAATTTAGAAGTCCGTGGTTGAATTTCCCTTTTTCAATAAAACTCATAAATTTTTGTTCAGAAATAATTATTGTGCATAATGATGACTTACTAAACGAAGTAAAAGATAAGAAGATATTAAATTTAGAAAAAGTGCATGTTTTAGAAGATAACCTACCTATACCAAGTGAAAGTATAAAAATAGAAAAACCTGAAGAAAATTTGGTTTTATTCCCAGCCTCTTTTAATAGTGATGAACCCATATCAGAATTGGTTGAAGCAGCAAAAAAGGTACCTCATATAAATATATACATAACAGGTGAGAAAAGTGCTGAAAAGCTGAATAGACATTCTATAAAGGAAAGTGACCTACCCTCAAATATTAAATTTACAGGTTGGCTGACAGATGACTCATACAAGACCATGCTCAAATCTGCGGACATAATCTTGGGCTTAACACTCTTAGATACTATCCAATTAAGTGTTGCTATAGAAGCGGTTGGTTATGAAAAGGCGATGGTATTATCGAATACAAATACACTTAAGAAATTATTTAATAAGGGATCTGTATTTGTTGATAATGATGGTGCTAGTATTGCAAAAGGAATTATAAAAGCACTTGAGAGTAAACAAGAACTCGAAAAAGAAACTAAACAACTTAAAGTTAAAAAAACAAAAGAGTGGTTTAGTGAGGCAGAAAAGCTTAAAAAAATAATTTAAAGTAACATTAAAGGATAATAGGTGAGTATGATGGAATTAAGACATAATCAATGGTTATCTATATGTTATATTTTTCTACTTTTTTTAATAGGAATTTACAGTGCGTTAGCCACTAATCTTTATATATACGGGTTTAATATAGGGATATTTATTGCAGTAGGAATGTTAATAGGTGTACCAATATTTATCGGTGTATTGTATAAGGGGTTTACCTTTGTTTTATCTTTATTATTGCTTATGAGTATATCATTTAATGTAGAGGTTCCTTTATGGAGCCAGGGAGAAGTAGGATTTTCTGCAGATCATCCTAATGGTTTAAGAGCTGCATTAGTAATAAATCAATTTTATATTCTAATTGCTATGTGGTTTTATATGCTTTAATAAATAAAAATAAATTTAGAGTAAGTGGGGAGTTAATAGCCTTTATTTTAATGTTTTGTTTTGGTTCTATTTCATTTATTTTAGCAGATAATAAATTGGCCGCAGCTTACCCACTTATAAGATTATTATTCGTAATTTTTCTTTTTTATTGTATGACAACAATATCTGTCATGAGCACTTGGAAATATATGGTTTATTCTGCTGTTTTTATTGTTGTTTTTCAAATTCTTTTAGGTCTTTACCAAATCATAAATGGAAAAGCACTTGGCCTCACTTTTCTGGGTGAGAGTAGCGAACCGTTTAGAGCTACTAGTTTAATAAGTATTACTGAAAGAGGAATGAGTGGAACACTTGGCCACCCAGGAGTTTTGGGGATATTTATGGTTATGATCTCAACATTTCTCTTAATTAGTTATATAAATAATGTTAATCTAATAAAT
>NZ_ANPF01000106.1:0-20393 GCF_000328325.1 Halobacillus sp. BAB-2008
AGATGTCGTTGAAATAGACGTCTTTACCATCTTTATCCTTACCGATCGGATCATTCTTAAGATCGATATCAACCGTACCTGCAAGTGCATAAGCGACAACAAGCGGTGGTGATGCCAGGTAGTTCGCTTTTACAAGCGGGTGGATACGTCCTTCAAAGTTACGGTTACCGGAAAGAACGGAGGAAACCGTCAAATCACTGTCCGCAATCGCTTTTTCGATTTCCGGAAGAAGTGGACCAGAGTTACCGATACATGTCGTACATCCGTAACCGACAAGGTTAAATCCAAGCTGGTTCAAGTACTGCATTAATCCGGAATCATCCAGATAACGCGTTACTACCTTCGAACCGGGTGCAAGAGAAGTCTTCACGTAATCCGGAACTTCCAGACCCTTTTCTACGGCTTTTTTAGCTACTAATCCAGCCCCCAGCATAACGTGTGGGTTGGACGTGTTCGTACAGGATGTAATAGCAGCAATCGCAATAGCACCTGTCTTCATTGTTGACGTATCGCCATTTTCGAACTTGATCTCTGCTTTCTTATCAAATTCGGACTTATCCAACCCGAAACCGTGGTTTCCGGATGGACCAGTGATCGCCTGCTCAAAAGATTCCTTCATTTTGGAAAGTGGAATCAAATCTTGTGGACGCTTCGGCCCGGAAAGGTTCGGCTCCAAATCTCCGAGATCGATTTCAACCAATGAAGTGAATTCCGGATCTTCAAGGGATGGATCGTACCAAAGATTGTTCTTCTTGCAGTATTCTTCAACGATTTGGATCTGCTCTTCGCTGCGGCCGGTCAAGCGAAGGTATTCCAACGCTTCTCCATCTACAGGGAAGAATCCACATGTCGCACCATATTCAGGAGCCATGTTGGAGATCGTCGCACGATCAGCCAGCGGCATTTCCTGAAGACCAGGTCCGAAGAATTCAACAAATTTACCAACGACGTTCTGTTCACGAAGCTTCTGAGTGACTTTCAGTGCCAGGTCAGTAGCCGTTGTTCCTTGTGGGAAGCTGCCGTTCAGTTTCACACCAATTACTTCCGGAGCAGGGAAATAAGAAGGTTGTCCGAGCATCCCGGCTTCTGCTTCGATTCCTCCGACACCCCATCCTAGTACTCCAAGACCATTGATCATCGTCGTATGTGAGTCGGTTCCGACAAGTGTATCCGGGTAAGTATCATAAGTACCGTCCTCGTTCTCAAGAGCGTGGACAACGTTTGCGATGTATTCAAGGTTAACCTGGTGTACAATTCCTGTTGCAGGTGGAACAGCACGGTAATTATCAAATGCCTTCTGTGCCCAGTGAAGGAATTCGTAGCGTTCTTCATTACGTTCAAATTCAAGTTCCATGTTTACATTCAAGGAATCAGCAGTACCATACTTATCGACTTGTACAGAGTGATCAATTACAAGATCGACAGGTACTTCCGGGTTGATTTTATCCGGGCTGCCACCCATGTCCACCATCGCTTTTCTCAAAGAGGCGAGGTCAACGACTGCCGGTACTCCGGTGAAGTCCTGCAGAATTACACGGGAAGGTTTGAATGGTACGTCTTCCCCTTTTGATTTTTCAGTTCCCCAATGCGCAAGACTCTCTACGTGTGCATCAGCGATTACGCGTCCGTCGTGTTGACGAAGCAGAGATTCAAGTAGGATACGGATCGAGAAAGGTAGACGGGAAATCTTACCGTGTCCCGCTTCTTCTAAGGCTTTCAAGTCATAATAGTTGTACGTTTTGCCATTAAGGTCAAATTGTTTGCGAGCATTAAAAGCATTGCTAGCCATGTTCCTTGTTACCCCCTCATCAATATTCAAATGGTGTCACCGTTCGACCGGCTTCTCCATTCCCCAAATTTGTATATTTGTGACCTATATTTGTAATAGATTCACAAATCTGCAATCTTTATTGTAAATGAAAACGATTTATAAGTAAAATGAATAAACGCAAATTTTTCTGAATTCGACAAATTTTATAACCAAAGACCCTTCAGGAGCGCTATTGTAATTAGATGTCTGAACTTTTATAATATAGTCATCGATACCTACCAATAAATTGAAACAGGTGATCAAATGTCAGGTGGATTCGCTTTATTTATTATCGGGTGGATCGTAGTCATGGTCGGACTTATGAGTATCGGCGGTTTTTTCATGTTCCGCAAATTTCTGAAAAGAATGCCGAAAGAAGACGGAAAGTCAGCTATTGACTGGGAGGAGTACTATGTTGACGAGACAAGACACATGTGGAGTGATGAACATAAGTTGCTGCTGGAGGAGCTTGTCTCCCCCGTTCCAGAATTGTTTCGTGACGTTGCACGCCAGAAGATAGCAGGAAGAATTGGGGAAATTGCTATACAGAAGAAAAAAAAGAAAATAACTCAGGACATTTTGATTGAAGGGTATATACTGGCAACTCCAAAAAGGGACCATAAATTTCTCGTCAAGAAACTGAAGGAAAAAGAAATCGACATCCGCCCTTATCAAACCTTATTGGAACCATAAAAAAAGGACCCGGCATTTTATGCCAGGTCCTTTCCTCTATCCAGTTTTTTCTCCAACTGCAGATACTGCCTGAGCATGGCGAGCCTCCACGTGAAGATCATTCCAAAAGCGAGAAGGAAGAACATACCGCTTGTTTCCCCGAGAGGGATATGCTGTCCGACAACCAGTTTGAAAATGATTCGGACAATTAGAAGCCCGAAAAGAATGAATGCAAAGGCTTTCGAGGGTACTAAAAAAATCTGATCTCCCCTTATTTCGAACTTGGAGGAGCGGATCAGGAAAACAGAGAACAACATCCCGATCAAAAGCGCTTCTGCTACCTGTGCCCACTCCACCCGAAATACAGGAAATACAAACATAAGCGCCCCGGTGCTCATAAAAAAGGGCGGCAGAATAATTTTTTTAATGCTGGCCGGCTGCTTGGAAGCCCGGAGTCGGACAAATATCATGGCAACAGCCATACCAGCAGCCGCAACCGTACTTGCAATTAACCAGAACATACCGATTCACACTTTCTTTATTTCGTCCCCGACTGCGCTGGTAAACGAATTAATCCAATGCTTCTTCCGCTTCTTCCCTGTCGTTGGCGATGGTTAAAATGATTGTCATCGTCACCCCTACAACGGCCAAGTAAACACCTAAGTCAAAGAGGATAGCCGTAGCCAAGTGTGTTTCCCCTAAGATCGGCAGATGAAAATAAGCGTCTGTATGGCTGAGAAAAGGTACATTGAAAAGAAAAGAACCTGCCCCTGTAGCAAGGGCGATAATCAATCCAACAGGAATGACGTAACGGAAATTGACCGGTAGTATCTTTTCCATGGCACGTATACCATAAGCCATATACATAAGGACGATAGCAGCAGAAGTCATCAGACCACCGATGAATCCTCCCCCAGGCTTATTGTGGCCCGCAAAGAATAGATACACGGAAAAGCCGAGCAGTATGAAGGCGATCAATGTTGTTGTGGTTCTTAGAATGATGTCGTTCGTTCGAGTCATACGAATGCTCCTTTGTCTTTTATTCAAGTACTTTCATGATAATACAAAAACAGCAGAAAATCCATGATCAGAAACCTTGGAATCCGAAGAAGCCGGCAAGGTAGGAAGTAAGCTTCGTCATCCAGTTAAAATAGAGCGCAATCCCTACCGCTATCATTACATATCCGCCTGCCTTTACGATTCCCGCACTGTGTCGTTTAATCCAACCCAGTTTGCCGACAAAGAAAGACAGCAGGAGAAATGGGATGGAGAAACCGAGGGAATAGGCAACCATCATGACTAAAAACAAGTCCGGAGAGTCAGCTGCGAGCGACAAAACACCGGCAAGAATCGGCCCCGTACAGGGCGTCCATCCCAGCGAAAAGGCTAAACCAATTAAAAAGCTTCCCGCATACCCGGAAGGACGGTTCTTGAACGCTATTTTGCGATCCTTCATTAAAAAACGAAAATTAAAAACGCCGATAATGACGAAACCAAAGAAAATGATAAGAATTGCTCCTAAGCGACGGATCACGGATTCATTTTGAATGAGAAACTGACCAATAAAACTCCCTGAAAATCCAAGAATCAGAAAAATGGTGGTAAACCCAAGCAAAAACAGTACCGTGTGCAACAGGCTGCGCCTTTTCAACATCCCGTTATCTTCCTTTAATTCATGAACGCTCATCCCGGTTATGTAGGAAAGAAAAGCTGGATACAAAGGAAACACACACGGAGAGATAAACGATAAAAATCCTGCACCAAAAGCGAGAAATACATTGACTTCTGTCATTGGCCCACCCCCCCTTGTTTCTGCCTCGCCTACCATTGTATCAAATAAAAATCCGAAAAACGACGAAAGTGTGTGAACATCTATGGAAGTTTACATAGATAGAGCCTTCTCCCAGACGTCCGGTAGAAGGCTCGATTCATTATTTCATTTGGTTGTTCATGGAACGCATCATCTGATTGATCTTCTTCTGTGAAGGCTTCTGGCCCATCTGCATCATCAGTGTACGTAACATCTGTTCGTTAATTGGCGGGTTTTTCTTTAAATAGTTCATCATGTACCTTCTTGCGATGAAGAAGCCCAGGGCTACACCACCGACAAGAGTCAACAAGGCTATGATGATAACCCATACGATCCCCAGTGTCATGTTTTCGTCTTCCTCCTTCGAATTGTCTCCCATAACAGTATAGTAAAACGTCTATGAGAATACAATAGCCGTTTTAAGAGAAGAGTCTGGCAGAAGGCAGCGGGGCAATCCATCCATAATATTGACCGGACAATTCGATAATAAAGAAAGAATGATCCGTATTCCTTAACGGGTGGAAAACAGAGCTCTCTGCCTGCCAAAGGCTCTCACTGTAATAGAGACAACAATAGTTCTTACTTCTTATTATATCATAGCCGCTCGGTAATTCGAAAAAAGGACGACACAAATCGGCCGTTTTCTTCTCCAAAGACCCTTCCGCAAGGGGAAAATCACAGAATGGAAAAGAATCGACTATGTAAGACAACTGCTTGTAATGAATAACCGGCTCATACTCCTCCACACATTCAAGGAAGAACTGCCTGAGCACTTCTGCTCTATGGTAATACTTTTCCATAATCTCTCTTTTCACGGAAAAAATGATAAACTGCATCGCTATCCTCTCCTTGTGCTTATTATAGAGGGCGCAGGAGGGATATGCTGTCATAATATGAAAGGACAGGCATGGTTATTTTGTCAAAATGACGCTGATTTACATTATGTAAAACAGGAAAGAAGAGAGCTTCCGAAGGCGGAAGCTCTCCCTGTTATTTATTTCATAAGGTTCTCCGCATGTTTCACAACATTTTCTACAGTGAAACCGTAGTTCTTGATTACCGTATCTCCAGGAGCGGAAGCGCCGAACTTGTCGATACCGATAATAGAGCCGTCCAGACCAACATAACGGTCCCAACCAAAGGATGCTCCCATTTCGACAGCAAGACGTTTGCGAACGTTTGAAGGAAGAATTTCTTCTTTGTATTCCTTAGACTGAGCTTCGAAGTGAGTAAAGGACGGTACGCTTACTACGCGGACATCGAATCCTTTTGTCTTCAATTCTTTCTGCGCTTCTACGATCAGCTGAACTTCCGATCCGGAAGCGAGAAGAATTGCATCAGGCTCTTCTTTGTCAGAATCACTAAGGATATAAGCTCCTCGCTTCATACCTTCATATGCTTTCTCTTCCGTTCCTTCAAGTGTAGGAAGGCCTTGACGAGTCAATACGAGTGCTGTAGGCATCGTTTCAGACTCCATCGCAATCTTCCATGCAGCATTCGTTTCGTTTCCATCTGCGGGACGAAGGACTGCAAGATTAGGCATCGCACGAAGAGAAGCAAGCTGCTCCACAGGTTCGTGAGTAGGTCCATCTTCTCCTACTGCTACAGAGTCATGAGTAAGGACGTAGTTTACCGGCAGGTTCATCAAAGCAGATAAACGAACGGCCGGACGCAGGTAATCACTGAACACAAAGAACGTACCGCCATAGATCTTGAGACCTCCGTGGAGGGCAATTCCGTTCATAGCAGCCGCCATAGCGAATTCACGTACACCGAACCAGATGTTTCTTCCGGCATAGTTTTCACGTGTGAAATCTTCTTCTTCTTTGACTGCTGTTTTATTTGATCCTGCAAGGTCGGCACTACCACCGAATAAAGAAGGAACTGTTTTGGATAATGCATTGATCGCATCACCGGATGCCGCACGTGTAGCCGGGCTGTCTTCTCCTACTGTATAAGAAGGAAGCTCTTTGTCCCAGCCTTCCGGAAGCTGACCAGCGATCGCCGTTTCCAATTCTTCGGCAAGCTCTGGATACGCTTCTTTATACTGCTTCATCAGCTCGTTCCATTCCTGCTCTTTCGCTTGACCATTGTCTTGAATTTTCTCTTTGAAGTCTTGATAAACTTCATCCGGTACGTGGAACGGCTCATGCTCCCACTTGTAGAATTCTTTCGTAGCTGTTGTTTCCTCAGCACCAAGTGGCGCGCCGTGAGAAGCGGACTTACCGGATTTGTTCGGTGAACCGAATCCAATGACGGTTTTCACTTCAATCATAGTAGGCTGCTCTTTATTCGCTTTTGCTTTTTCAATTGCTGCTGCAATTTCTTCGGTATCGGTTCCATCTTCAACACGGATGACTTCCCAACCGTAAGCTTCGTAGCGTTTCTCTACGCTTTCGCTGAAGGAACGATCCAGGTCTCCATCAAGAGAGATGTCGTTGGAATCATAAAGCACGATCAATTTCCCAAGACCTAAGTGACCTGCAAGGGAAGCAGATTCCTGAGAAACGCCCTCCATAAGGTCGCCATCTCCGCAAATGGAGAAGGTATAGTGATCGACAACATTGTAATCACCGCGGTTGTACTTAGCAGCAAGGTGTGCTTCTGCCATTGCCATACCGGTCGCCATTGCAAGCCCTTGACCTAGAGGACCAGTTGTAGCTTCGACTCCGTCCGTGTGGCCGTATTCAGGGTGACCAGGAGTTTTAGAATCCCACTGACGGAAGGACTTCAAATCCTCGATGGATACGTCATAACCAGACAGGTGAAGCATGCTGTAAAGAAGCATGGACCCGTGTCCAGCGGATAGGACAAAGCGGTCACGGTCGAACCATTGAGAGTTCTTAGGATTGTGATCCATAAACTTCGTCCAAAGTGTGTAAGCCATTGGAGCTGCTCCCATAGGCATTCCAGGGTGGCCGGAATTAGCTTTTTCTACTGCATCGATAGATAAAGTACGAATAGTATTGATTGATGTTTGTTCAAGGCTGTTAGCCATGTAAACATTCCCCTTTCTGTTAAGGCATATGTACCATGTATTATCCTATAATGAAATTACATTTGAGACAAGCGCCAGGACTCAATAAAACCGTGACCGTTCTAATTTTCCCTGAATAAACAAAATTAAACAAAGAAGCCGCACGCTTTATGGCTAAGCGTGCGGAGGAAGTTAATTTTTCTTCTCATTCTTCTGCATCTGTTTCAATTTTGCCGGTGTCACGTCGTTTCCTTCTGGATCTACAACCGTTACACCCTTCAATTGGTTCTTAAACGATTTGCGGGCGTTTTTCAAGTATTCCTGTCTGAGCGTTTTCTGCTCTGCTTTTTCGGAATCTGTCAAATCCACCTGCTTGGATTTATTGGCCAACTCATTAATTCGCTTGATTTTCTCTTGGGATAACATATGATCCTGCTCCTTTTTATTAGTGATCGATAAGCAGACGATGGTACATAAAACGGAAAAAGACAAGCAGCCTTCAGACCCTTGTCTATCGTCTATTTATATTACAGTTCTTCCGTCTCCTTTTCAAGCGATAGGTATTCTTTATACCTTCTATGTACGGTCGCTTTAGAAACGTCATATCCCAGTCCTCGAAGCGTCGCTGCGATATCTTTAAATGTCAAATCATTATTGCGAAGTCGCACAACCTCTTCAATTGGAAAATGGAGTCGTTCACGGCCCGGAGCCATATGTCTGTTGGATAAATTTTCAGAAGGGTCATATCCTTCTGCTACAGCTTTCTTCATTCCTCTTCGTATTTTCATATTGTGGATTTTCCGCTGATACTCCTCCACAATCCCAACGATCTGAAGCACCATAGAATCCGACTCGGAAATCTGAAGTTCGCCTTCATGAGTAAGGGAATAAACCTTAACCCCAAGCCTGTTAAGCTGATGGAAAAGGGCTATCTTCGTATTCCCTCTTCCGAGCCTCGTCTCATCCTGAATCAGCAATGCATCCGCCTGTCTTGAAGAAAGGTACTCCAAAACAGAAAAAAATACCTTCTCTTTCTATTTCGTAGCCGCTTGCCTGTTCTTCAATGCAATCGACAATTTCCAACCCGTGATTTTCTGCCATGGCAGTCAATTCCGCCCTCTGGCGTTTTAACGATGAGATCTGCGCCTCTTTTTCCGTGCTGACGCGGCAGTACAAGACAACCTTCATCTACAATAAACCCCTCTCTTATCCGCTCGTTACCATAGAATAATAGAGAAAAGCGAAGCTGACAACAAACAAAATGATGTACGTGACGTCCAGTTTGGATAGTTTATTGAACATGTGAACCCCTCCATATTAAGAACGAACGTTCCTAAGAACCTGTGTTCGCATTTGATATTTTTAATTATATACGAATGTACGTTCCTGTCAACGACTTTTTTCGAACGCTTGTTTGTGTTTTTTTGCCCTCCATGGTACAATGTGGTTACTATAATCCTATGTACGAGGTGCTAATCTATGAATAAACTTTCCAAGCGGCAGCAAGAAATACTAGATTTCATAAAAGAACAGGTAGTGTTAAAAGGGTATCCACCATCCGTTAGGGAAATCGGACAGTCTGTGGGTCTTGCTTCCAGCTCGACTGTGCACGGACACTTATCAAGGCTTGAGAAAAAAGGCTTTATCCGTCGGGACCCTACGAAACCGCGGGCAATTGAAGTTATTGAATTAGAAGAGGATCACAGTATTCCCAGAAGCGAGGTCGCCTATGCCCCTGTGATCGGTAAGGTCACAGCAGGGTCTCCCATCACCGCTGTCGAAAATATTGAAGAGTACGTTCCACTCCCGGATACGCTTGCAGGAACGGACGACAACACATTTGTGCTCATCGTACAGGGAGAGAGTATGATAGAAGCAGGAATCCTGGACGGAGATATGGTAGTAGTCAGACAGCAGCAGACAGCTCAGAACGGTGACATTGTCGTCGCTATGACAGAGGAAGAAGAAGCTACGGTGAAACGCTTCTTCAAAGAAAAGAACCACATCAGGCTTCAGCCGGAAAATGCGACAATGGAACCGATTATACTAAATGATGTTTCCATTTTAGGACGAGTTGTCGGTTTATACCGGACGGTGCATTAAAATAGAAAGAAGCGGCGGCCGTTTTAAGCCCCGCTTCTTTTCTCTGTTCCTTTATTTTTACGAAAAACTGCCACGGCAAGAATTCCATCCCATCTGAACGTTCTTACTTGTTTCCGTGTATAACAATAAGCCACGCAACAGGCTTCCTCCATCCTTATAACTCGAATTAATCGTTGAGAAATAGATTGATCACGGGCATGATAAATAATTTCCAACGGTAAATGCTCTATCATAGAACGGTTTAATAATTGGTGCATACGCATCACCTCATTACGAACATTTGTTCTTTTATTGTATGAAGAATGACGCTGAAAGTATACCGGGAAATCCTGGGCCGTTCATCGTTTTAAATAATTTTCGATCTTTCGGGCTGTCTCCAGACGCGTCGCTCCGGATAGATCAACAAAATTGGACCCTTTTAAGCCAGCCGTTCCCCCACCGGCAACGATTATCTTTTTAGCCACTTGGCGCCTCTCTGCCGTACGCCTTAACGCAATCATTGCATTTTCCCGAATAGCAAGTGTCTCCACAGCAGGGAAATCAGCAAATGAATTGATGACAACTGCAACCTCTTCCATTTCATCATCCTCCATTTTTTTGAGGGCTTCTTCCATTGCCCTTTTTGTATTTGGCCCATAATATCCATCGACTGTTAAACCCTGATCCCTCTGAAAAGCTTTGACAGCTGTCTCTGTAGCTGGACCGAAGGAACCATCGGCCCCGTAGCCTCCCATGGAATAGCCCAATTTCAATAAATTGCGCTGCAGCACACGTACCGCTTCTCCCGTATCCCCAAGAGAAAGGTAATTTTTGTCGATCGTTTCACCGACTCCTTTAAAAGCCACACCGAAGTACTCACAGATTCCCTGCGCGTGTTCCTTTGCTACTTCTTGTTGAAAAGCTTCATTAATCATTAACAATGCCTCACGTTTGTTATCCATGTAACCGTTCTCGGTCAGAATTGCCGGCATGTCTGTTTCTCTCAACACATGAAAATTGGCTTCTTTTACACCGCGCCAGTTCTGTTGCGTCCCTCGCCGTAAATACTTGCCGACAAGCGCTGCCAATCTGCCAGCCTCCCGATTCAAAGAACCCGGATACACATATACTTCAATTCCGCTGGGATCTGATCCACCGAAAGAACCGTCAAATGCGTTGTAATGCACGGACACGTAAATATCTGCATTGTACCTGTTCGCTTCTGCTGTTCTTGTCGTAAGAGGGGTATCCGCATCTGTGGGTGCAACAAGCAGCACACGGAAGCCATGGTATAAAAGAATATCTGAGAGATAAGCAACGACCTTTCTATTAAACTCATTCTCTTTAATTTGACGCCCCAGCTCAGGTATATACGGCGTTCTCTTCCCAGGAGTCTCCATCCCATGTCCATCATCCAAAGCAACCAACCTGCCGTTCCAGCTTCCGCTTGGATAGACTAATCTTGCCATAATGATCTCCTTTACTAATCTATTAATTTCCTTTGCAAATATTTAGCAATAGTAACTACTTCTATGTAACAAGATTATGCTCACTCTTGTCCTTTGGTTCCATTTTGCCGCAACATAGGGCACATATATCCGCTTCTGTCCCTTACTAAAGCCCAAAAATCATACAAAAGGAGCGCTCCGTTCTGTTCACGGCCGCTCCCTTATATCTATCTATATAATTTCTTGCAAGTGATTGGCTCTTACCTCCAACTCTTCCCCGTCTCCGACAAGCTCATGATAAATCTCACTTGCAGACTTAATTTGTGATAAAGCAGCCTCCACATCTTTTTGTATCTTCACCGTTCCCTTTGTGATATTTTCTATTTCATTAGTAATGCTTTCTACATTTTCATTCACTTCGCTGATGGATTTTTCCACTTTATTCGATAATTTACGCACTTCTTTTGCAACGACATCGAATCCTCTCCCATGCTCTCCCGCACGCGCAGCTTCAATTGCGGCGTTTAATGACAACAAGTTTGTCTGAGAAGCAATATCACGAATGGTCTTAACCACTCCCTGGATCTTAGTTGTTTGAATACCAAGCTCCCCAAGCGTTTCCGTGTTTTCAGAAGATATCGAAGAAATCTGATCTACTCTGTCACTTAAATCATTCTGAAAGGCTAATCCTTGGACCGCCTTTTCATTTAATGTGTAAGACATATCCTTCAACCTGCCGACAAGATCCTGAAGTCCCTGCTGCCGCTCTGATATGTCTGTTGCAACTTTTAATATTCCACTGACCATTCCATTCTCCCATACAGGCATGTAGGTTGCTTCCAGCCAAATTTCTGCTCCTCGCCTGTTCTTTCTGAGAATTTTATTCTGAAAACTCTTCCCGGTTCTCAAATTTTCCCAAAAAAGCAGATACTCTGCACTTTCAGAAAAGTTCCGGAAACAGAACTCCTTATGATCCTTCCCTATAATTTCCCGGTTCGAGTTGTACCCCATTGTATCAGCAAACCGATCATTGACATAACGCACCTTGCGATCAGTTCCAAAATATATCATCGCCAAATTATCGTTGATGGATCGAAACAAGCGCTCTTCTATAACATCTCTATCTGCTGCACTAACCATTTCATTCCCCTTACTCTTTATTTATTTTGTTTCTTTCGTATAGGTATTTTACCCTATTCAAAAAACTAAAAACCACCCCGGGTACATTATTACCACTTGAATGCTCTCCGTCTAAGACCAAAACCAGACATCTTTATGGACGGAAGAATCAGCATAGGAGGTTTTCTATTTGTAAGCATACCTCTTTTATGTGAAAACGGATGTAATAAAAGCTATAGAACAAAAACAATCAGAATAGTTAAATAAAACTATTCTGAGGAAGTTAATCATTTTATACCGTATAATAATATTCAAATCCAGGCATTAAGGAGGGATAGTGTGGATAAGTTAATGGATAAGTTAATTCGTTTGTATGACGATATCGACGGGGATCGCACGAATGACGAACAACTCAAGTTAATGGATGAAATGCTTCGTCGTATAAGGGAATTAAAACAAATAAATGAAACGTTACAGGCTCAAGTGGATACTTACGAAGATTTGATTATAAGATTAATAAAAGAAGGCTAAGCGGTCATTCCTTCTCACTGAGGTAAGAATCTCCCGGAGCGAAGGCTCAGGGGGAATGGAAGCAACACAATCCAGTCAAACACGGCGTAAACAAACGTTCGTAAACATACTCTACGTAACTAACGTTGTTCATTTAAGAAAACTTTAGATTATGGAGGATGCAGGGAATGGCTGATTCACTTGTTGATTTTAGTTTCCCTCATCGCTTCTATATAATTTCAAACTCAAATAGCCTCAGGGACTAATACAATCCCCCCCATTTTCCCTGTATCTTTAAAATATGTCTGGGTTCCCCTGGCTTCTTCCAGAGGAAATGTACGATCAAATACCGGCTTAATTCTTCCTGACGCTAAGTTGAAAATATGATTATGATATGTGCTTCTTTTTTCCCTAACCTACCTTTTATTTCCTCACCCTCAGCATAACGAAAGGCTTCTGGAAATCAGCTTATAAGAATTACTATAAATAATATTGCAGGGCGCTCTCACATCCCTGTAGGCATTCAACTTCCAGATGTACTGTCATTCATCAACCTGCACCTTTTAAAGGTTAAACATATGTAAACCCACTTGGATCTTGCATATAAAAAAACCCCGAGGCTTAGAGCCCCAAGGGTTTTAAGGTTTAATACGTTTGCAGATATTGCTCTCTTTCCCACGGATGAACCTGTGTGCGGAACATATCCCATTCGATTTCCTTTGCTTCAATGAAGTGTTCGAAAAGGTGCTCTCCAAGAGCTTCCACCATGATCGAATCTTTTTGCAGCTCTACAAGGGCATCGTAAAGGGTTGCGGGCAGATCTTTCACACCGTGCGCTTCCCGTTCTTTTTTGTCCATGACATAGATGTTGCGATCAACCGGAGCCGGTGCTTCCAGCTTATTCTTCACCCCATCGAGGCCAGCGGACAACAGGACTGCCATTGCCATATAAGGGTTTGCGGATGGGTCGACACTCCTCACTTCAATTCGCGTGCTCAACCCACGGGATGTAGGTACGCGGACGAGGGGACTGCGGTTTTGTCCGGACCAAGCAACGTAGCAAGGTGCCTCATAGCCAGGAACGAGACGCTTATAGGAGTTTACAGTAGGGTTCGTCACAGCAGTAAAGCTGGTCGCGTGCTTGATGATCCCTGCTGTAAATTGATAAGCGACTTCTGATAACTGGTCTTTTCCGTTTTCGTCGAAGAAGGCATTCCCCTTCTCATTAAACAAAGACATGTTTGCGTGCATACCGGATCCGTTCACGCCGAAGAGCGGCTTAGGCATGAAGGTAGCGTGAAGACCGTGCTTACGCGCAATGGTTTTTACTGCCAATTTAAATGTCTGGATATCGTCACAATGCTTCAGGGCATCGGAATAACGGAAATCAATTTCGTGCTGCCCGGGAGCAACTTCGTGGTGGGATGCTTCAATCTCAAATCCCATTTCTTCCAGCTCTAAGACGATATCACGACGGCAGTTTTCACCGAGATCGGTCGGTGCTAAATCGAAATACCCGCCTTTGTCGTTCAATTCCATCGTGGGTTCGCCTTTTTCATCTAATTTGAAAAGGAAGAATTCCGGCTCTGTACCGATATTAAAAGCGGAGAATCCAAGTTCTTCCATCTTCTTGAGGTTGCGCTTTAAGTTGTAACGCGGGCAACCTTCAAAAGGAGTCTGATCTGGGTTGTAAATATCACAGATGAATCGTGCCACTTTGCCTTTTTCTGAAGACCATGGGAAAACGACGAATGTATCGATGTCAGGTACAAGATACATATCGGATTCCTCGATCCGAACGAATCCTTCAATGGAGGAACCGTCGAACATCATCATGCCGTCCAGCGCTTTGTCCAGCTGGCTCAGTGGAATTTCTACGTTTTTGATCGTACCGAGCATATCCGTAAACTGGAGACGGATAAACCGTACGTTTTCTTCATCGATTTTTTTGTAAATTTCTTCTTTTGTTAAACCCATTGGATTTCCCCCTTGAAACGATTAATGAAAGAACCGGGACATTTCTCCCTGTCTGATTCCTAGCTTGCCTTGTCTTCCCGATGTGAATAGTTCTTGCTGCAGCATACGACGAAGCTCTTTCTCAGTCAGTTCATTATGGACTTCCTTCACTTCTTCTTCATTATATGCTTCATTCTCAGGCTTCTCTTCAAGCTTGAGAACTTTCTTGATCCCCGCCATGTTAACCCCTTGGTCGATGAGGTCCTTGATTTCAAGCAACCGGTCGACATCATTAAAGGAGTATATGCGGCGATTCCCCTCCGACCTGGCCGGATTGATCAGCTTATGCTGCTCATAGTACCGGATCTGCCTCGCAGTCAGATCAGTAAGAGATTGAACAATCCCCATTGGGAACAACGGCATGGAACGACGAATTTCATCACTCATCGATGTGCCCTCCTCCCATAAGAATGATACCTTCATTATACGATACGCAAGGTATATGTCAACATATGTGAGAAATGTTTACACATTAATGTTCCCAATGCTTTGGAAATGCTTTCACACTTTCACCATGCCTTCAGATATAAGCTGGTCCACAGCCTTTTGCACAGCAATTTTCACATGGGCATATGTTAGTCCTCCTTGGACAAATGCTGTGTATGGTGGACGGATCGGTCCGTCTGCTGTAAGTTCGAGACTCGCCCCTTGAATAAAGGTTCCGGCAGCCATAATCACCGGATCTTCATACCCCGGCATAGGACTTGGTTCCGGACGGACATGGGAATTGACAGGAGAAGCTTGTTGAATCGTTTGACAGAACCGTATCATTTGATCGGCTGTATCAAAACTAACCGATTGGATCAAGTCTGTCCTACGGGCATCGAAGGATGGGTTTGTACGGAAACCAAGCTCTGCAAGGAACTTGGCAGTGAAAACCGCTCCTTTCAACGCTTCCCCGACGACATTCGGTGCAAGGAAGATGCCTTGATACATTTCCTGGAGCATATTCAGGCTTGCTCCCGTTTCCTTTCCAAGCCCCGGGGCTGTCAATCGATAGCTGCACTGTTCAATCAATTCTTTACGGCCTGCTATGTACCCGCCGATCCGTGCAATACCACCGCCGGGATTCTTAATTAACGAGCCGGCAATCAGATCCGCTCCCGCCTGAATCGGTTCTTCCCGTTCTACGAATTCTCCGTAGCAATTATCTACAAATACAACGACATCAGGTTTGATGCTTCGCACGTGTTCAATGATGGACCGGATTTCTTCGATTAGGAAAGAGGGCCGGTCCTCATACCCTTTGGAACGCTGGATAGCGACTACTTTTGTATTGGAATGGATCGCGGCTCTTATGCCTTCTCTGTCAAAAGAACCATCCGCCTGAAGCGGCACGGATTTGTATCCGATCCCAAAATCACGGAGCGAACCTTTATCCGTTCCATCCGGACGGCCAATCACTTCATGCAGCGTATCATATGGTTCCCCGGAAATATAAAGCAGTTCATCCTGGGGGCGAAGAACGCCGAACAAGGCGGTCGTTATGGCGTGGGTGCCCGATATGAGTTGAGGCCGCACCAGTGCGTCTTCTGCTTGAAAAATGGCCGCATAGAGCGCTTCGAGGGTGTCACGTCCGAAATCATCATATCCATACCCTGTCGTCGGATGAAAATGGGAATCGCTGACGCGAAGTTCCTGAAAGGCACGAAGCACTTTTTCTTGGTTGTATTCTACAGTGCTTTGAATGGCTTGGTGCTGTAGTTTAATGGTATCTTCTGTTCTTTGTTTCACTTCTTGTACATTCATGTTGACAACTTCCTTACATTATAATATCTGATGTTTTAAAGGATGATCCGGATCAATGAAGCCGTGGAGCGCATACCCTTCCTGATCTTCCTTGAACAGCATGGATGTAACGATACTGGAAGAGCGGAATCGCTGCAGACGTTTTCCATCTGAAGCGGGTATAAACACATCATATTCCACCCAGTCTTCCTTCCATGTATCTTCCACTTTATGAAGCACACGCTTCAAATCGATCGGGTCGTGGACACTGACCGTCAAGGAAGGGTGGCTCGGCGGAATGAAGTCTCCAGTAAGGAGATCTTTTTTATTATATACGGTGACCATCGGCAGCCGGGAAGCCCCCAGTTCTTCCAACAGCTTTCTAACCGTTTTTTCCTGCTGGATATGATCAGGATGAGAGGCATCTACCATGTGCAGAACGAAATCCGCCTCTGTCACCTCTTCCAAGGTGGAACGGAAGGCTGCAATGAGCGTTGTTGGCAGATCCTGAATGAACCCGACTGTATCCGATAAAAGCACACGGAAACCGGATGGGAGGTTCAACTGCCTCGTCAGCGGATCGAGCGTCGCAAACAGTAGATCTTCTTCAAACGACTGGCTTTCTGTCACTCTATTGAAGAAAGTGGACTTCCCCGCATTGGTGTATCCGACAATCGCAATTTGATAGGCACGATTTTCCTTGCGGCGTTTGCGGTACTGCTCCCGTTGTCGTACGACTGTGTCAAGCCTGACTTTAATGTCGTCAATCCGGCGTTGGATATGGCGCCGATCCGTTTCCAACTTCGTTTCTCCCGGCCCACGCGTCCCGATCCCTCCACCGAGACGGGACAGAGCCGTACCTTGACCAGCGAGCCTCGGAAGCAGATATTGCAACTGAGCGAGTTCCACCTGCAACTTCCCTTCCTTCGTTCGGGCACGCCCGGCGAAAATGTCCAGAATGAGCTGGCTGCGGTCAATAACACGACGCTCCACCCGATCGGATATGTTCCTTAACTGACCAGGTGAAAGTTCATCATTGAATATAATTAACTCCGCTTCGGCAGCTTCTGCCTCCAGCTTAATTTCTTCCAATTTCCCTTGCCCCAGATAAGTAGCCGGGTGAACCCGGTCCCTGCTCTGGGTGATGATTTTACAGACTTCTCCACCTGCCGTCTCGGTCAGAGATTGAAGCTCCTGAAGGGAAGACTGAAACCGTTCTTCGTCCGCCCGCGGGTCTTTTCTTGCAACTAAAATCGCTGTCTCTTTCATGCTTTCACCTTCTTTTCTCTATCTATCCCCATCCATCATAACAAAAAGCAGGACCGAATACATGTTTCCCGTAAACTAGTCAATAAAATGAGCTGAAGCATCGAAACAAAAATCAGACGCACCTAAAGTCATCAACGTTTCCTTTTTGTAATCCGTTCCGTTGATGACACGCCACGCCTGCTTCCTGATCGCATCTTCTATCATGTTCCTGACGTAGCGGGCGTTCGAGAAATTTCTCTTTCGTTCGCGGCATACCAGCCGCAGGTGCTGGGAAAGCTTCCTTTCTGCATCGCGAGTCATTCGATAATCGCGGTCCTTGATCATTCCGGAAGCAATCATGGCAAGCTCCTCCGGTTGATAATTCTCGAAAGGCAGCTGAATAGGAAACCTGGAAGCAAGACCCGGGTTTATTGTCAGAAAATCTTCCATTTCTTCCGGATAACCGGCAAGAATGATAATTAACTTATCATGGTGATCTTCCATGCACTTGACCAACGTGTCGATCGCTTCCTTCCCAAAATCCTTTTCTCCCCCGCGCGCTAGAGAATAAGCCTCATCGATAAACAGCACCCCGCCCAGCGCTTTATGAATTAAGTCTTTCGTTTTCTGAGCCGTATGCCCGATATACTCACCGACGAGATCACTTCGATCCGCCTCAATGAAATGCCCTTTTTCGAGAACATCGATTTCATTAAAAAGAGCAGCTACCATCCTGGCCACCGTTGTTTTCCCAGTACCGGGGTTCCCTTTAAACACCATGTGGAGCACTTGGGCACTTGCCTTTAACCCTTCCGCTTCCCTTTTCTTCGCAATCAACACCTGGGCATAAATCTCCTTCACTCTCCGCTTCAGATCTTCCATGCCGATAATAGAGGCGAAATACTCATCAATTCTATGGAAGAGAGGGACGGACTTCTCCACCCTTTTCCCCTTACCAACCGGAACCGTTCTATCTTTTGATTCATGAAGGACGATATTGATCGTGCCGGGTTTCGCTGTTTTCGCTTGCGGTTGCACATGGATCCCTCCTCAATTCCCTTCATCATACGCATCGAAGGAATCCCCTGTGACAAACGCCCAGGAAAAGAAAGCGGGTACCCCGCAATTACCGGGATACCCGCTTTCTGTAACGTTCGACTTTGAAAAGGGTATTACTCTTTATCCAATGAAATGTTCTTGAGCGGAGCGAAGGTGGAAATCGCATGCTTAAAGATAAGCTGCTGCTTCCCTTCCGTCTCCAGAAGCACGGTAAAGTTATCGAACGCTTTCACTACACCTCTCAATTGGAAACCGTTGAGCAGAAAGACGGTCACCTGCATACGTTCTTTTCTTAGTTGGTTTAAATAGTTATCTTGGATATTTACTGTTTGAGCCATGGATCTTCCTCCTCTTTTCTATCTATACTAGTACGTTTCTACGTATTATCGGATCTTTCCTGCTAAATCGGCTAAAATTGTTTCAAATTTCTCTTCGTACGTCTCCGGTGATACTTCATACCAGGAAACGTCCATTTTGTTTTTAAAATAGGTGTATTGCCGTTTAGCGTAACGTCTGGAATTTCTCTTCAGAATGGCAACCGCTTCTTCCAGGGTGCCTTCTCCTTTAAGATATGGAAGGAGCTCTTTGTAGCCGATGGCTTTCATGGATTGAGAATCTTCCAGCCCGTCCTCGAAGAGAGTGCGCACTTCATCAAGAAGCCCTGATGCGATCATGGTATCTACACGTTCATCGATTCTTTGATAAAGACGGGACCTTTCCATTTCGAGTCCAATGAGGAATGGATCAAAAGGAGACTCAGATGCCTGGTTTTGTTGATATTCACTCATCGTCTTCCCTGTTGTTTCATAGAGTTCCAGACCTCTGAGCACCCGGCGCACGTTGTTCGGATGAACAGAAGCTGCATGCGTTGGATCGATTTCTTCCAACCGCTTGTACATATTTTCTTTCCCATGAGCCTCCAACTCCTGTTCGAGTCGTTCCATAACTTCCGGACTTTTCTTTTCCTCTGCAAAATTGAAATCATAAAGCGTTGCTTGTATGTACAGACCCGTCCCACCTACGAGCACAGGAAGCTTTCCACGATTAGTGATGGCATGGATTAAACCATGGACTCTCTGCTGGAATTCCGCCACGGAGAAGCTTTCCTCCGGACCTTTGATATCAATCATATGGTGCGGGATACCTTCCATCTCGTCTTTCGTCACTTTGGCGGTACCGATATCCATCGTCCGGTAAATCTGCATGGAATCACCACTGATCACCTCTCCGTCGAAACGCTTCGCAATCCGCACTCCAAGGTTCGATTTTCCGACGGCTGTCGGGCCAACCACTGATATTACTTTCGGTTTCAAGCCATTACCTCCTAAACAAAGCTGATACCTATTATACAGGAATCCCTACAGAATCATACCTCACGAGCCAAACTAACGGATTTCGTTACACAAACTAACGAGTTCCGTTAGTAATATTCAAAATATTCGTTAGTTTCACTATCGCATCTCGTTAGTATGTGATATAGTATAGGAAAGGAGGCGACTGAATTGGTCCATGAAAGGATTCGTTCGCTTAGAAAGGAAAGACGATTAACGCAGTCGATGCTTGCTGAAAAAGTCGGTGTATCCCCTCAAGTCGTATCAAATTGGGAACGCAATTATACTTCTCCTGATCTGGATGATCTGACGAAGATCGCAAACGCTCTTCATACTACCGCTGATTACCTGCTTGGCTTAAGTGATGAGCAGGAAGATGAAATGCGTGAGATCAAGCAGCTGCTCGAAACGAAAGGTTATAACAAACCCGTTTTCTTTGATAAGAGCGCCTGGTTCGGTATTCAACCGGATGATATTAAACAGATTGATAATTATTTCCGGTTCCTTCTCCAACAAAAAAATATATCCTAACCCTCCCCTACGGGAGCTTAACGAGCTAATCGACAAAATAATGACCGTAATT
>NZ_ANPF01000107.1:0-8004 GCF_000328325.1 Halobacillus sp. BAB-2008
AAACTTTACTTTAAGTGAACTTTGTTTTACAATTAATTTGAAAATATTTCTAGGAGGTTAAGAGATGGATTTAGAACAGTTTGCCATGTATGGAAATGCTCTGGGTGGAGGCATCGTTATTCTTTGTTTAATCGTCATGACAGTTGTGATGAAACAAATGGGGCGGGATGAAAGATCTCTTTTGATCCAGCGCAAAGTGTATAGTTTTATGTTTTATGTGATTTCTGCCCTGTTACTAATTAGTATTATTTTCGGACTGGGGGACGCCACGTCTGGACTTGTGTATCAACGTTTAACGACGGTTATGTTTGCCATTAGTACAGCTCTCGGAACGATTTACCTTATCGTGCTAAAAATTCGTTATTAAGCTGGAAGAGGAGGATTACTATGTCCAATCCATATGTCCTTGAAACACAGGGATTAACGAGACGATACAAGCGTATCCCTGTCGTTGACCAAGTGGACTTACAGATTAAAGAAGGGGAAATCTATGGATTTCTTGGGCCGAATGGGGCTGGTAAAACTACAACGATTCGTATGTTGCTGGGATTGATTAATTCTTCTCAAGGAGACATTCATTTCTTTGGGAAGCCATTAAAAGGGAACCGGTTAGACATCCTTAAAAAGGTGGGGTCTTTAGTGGAATCACCTTCTTATTACCCTCACCTCACCGGATTTCAAAATCTGGAGATAATGAGACAGATGCTGGATGTACCGAAAACCCATGTGAAAGAAGTCTTAAAGATGGTGCGTTTAACGAAGGTGGCCGATAAAAAAGCTGGTCAATATTCTTTGGGAATGAAACAAAGATTAGCCATTGCGAGTGCTATGTTGGGTTTCCCTAAGTTTGTAATTTTAGATGAGCCGACCAACGGGTTAGATTTGGCCGGGATCCAAGAGATCAGGGAATTAATCGTAGACCTTCCAGCTAAATACGGAATGACCGTAATGATTTCCTCACATTTGTTATCCGAGATTGATCAAATTGCTACTCAAGTCGGAATTATCGCTAAAGGGAAATTGATTTTTCAAGATTCCATCGAACAACTGCGAGCAAAATCTGATGCAAAGATCTTGCTCGAAACCAATGATCCTGTACATACAAGGGAAATAGTGGAGAGCGAAGGTGTGAAGGTACGGAAGGAAGGCCATGGCGTGTTAATCAACCATATGCCTGACCCCCAAGTTGCTTCCTTAATCAGTCGATTAGTCCAAAAAGAAATCGATGTTTATCGAGTTGCAGAACAGAAGACCTCCCTAGAGGATATCTTCTTACAGATGACTAAGGGAGGAGAGACCTTATGATGGGGACTCTTCTGAAATCTGATCTCCTAAGGATTCGAAAATCGACATGGGTGGTCATGCTGCTTTTTCCCCTACTGGTTCTCGGCATGAAAGCCGGAGATTATATGTCTCGTTATGATTATTTGACCTCGCTCAGCAATGATAATTGGGGAGTCATGATTAAAAGCATCCACTTTTATTGGTCCCCTGCTTTCGTTTTGGGAATGACCTTGCTCGTTTCCTTGATTGCAGGCGCGGAGCATAAAACAGATATGTGGAAGAAGCTCTTTTCTTTACCCATATCTCCTCTTCAAGTGTATCAGTCAAAAGCTGTATTGATTTTAGGAATGATTCATATCTCGATCCTCATTCTCCTTGCAGGGTCTTATACTCTGGGAATTATTTTGGGGTTTCATCAACCCTTTCCGTTTCTGTATATGATGGAAATCGCTTTTGGAACGGTGTATGCTGCAGGACCGTTGCTATTTCTTCAGTTCCATTTGTCCATGAGATATAAGAATCAAGGAATCGCCCTCACTATCGGTATTGCAAGTATGGTCTTGGTATTGAATGGGTTTGATCTGCCTGATTGGTTACCCTGGAAATGGCCGTTACTCGTAGGGATCGATAACTTCTATGAAGTCATTATGAAAGGATTGCCCACGGCTATCCTGATTTATGTATTCTCTTTATTCATCCTGGTAAAAAGGGAGGTTGATTGAGGTGTTTTTCAAGCTTCTGCGAATGGAAGGAAAGAAGTTAAGAAATTCAAAGATTACTCTCATTATCTGGGCTGGTCCTTTACTAGCTGTTCTTGTGGCTTATTTTTCGATGTTCAACGTCAGCGGAAATGTCCCTCCATGGATTGCGCTTATGACGCAGATGATGGTACCGCATGCGGTTCTTTTTTTGCCCTTAGTCACCGGGGTATTCACTGCTTTATTGTGCAGCTATGAGCACTCCTATGGAGGATGGAAGATGATATTAACTCTTCCTGTGTCCAAATGGCAAGTGTTTCTGGCCAAGTATATGGTAAGCTCCCTATTAGTCGCTCTCGTTCAAGTGGCGTTCTTTATATGTACGGCCATTTTAGGGATGATCAAAGGCATTCAGGATCCTTTCCCCTTTATGGAAATATTGGCTACTATAACAGTGGGATGGCTGGCCAGTTTGCCCCTTGTTGCGTTCCAATTATGGATGGCTGTTTACTTTTCAAGCTTCGCCACACCTACCGTCATTAACGCTTTATTCGCTTTACCTACAATCCTTATTATTAATTCTGAAAAGATGGGGCCTTTATATCCTTGGTCTCAGCCCTTCTTGTCCATGACGCAGGTATTTTCCCAATCCATCGGAGGAAACGCTGGATTTCTCATCAGTGGTCAATCATTCTATCTAACCATTGCCTTAAGTTTTATTTTATTCTTAGGCCTTGGAATCACTTATTTTACTAAGAAACAATGGACGTAAAAGGAGATACATCATGAAAAAAGAGTTAAGAAACCGAATTCCTGAATTTCGCGCGCGTTATCGGATGACCCAGAAACAACTTGCTGAAAAAGTGGGGGCAAGTCGTCAAACCATCATTTCTATCGAGAAAGCTAGATATACCCCCTCTTTGATATTAGCAATGGAGATTGCGGAAGCCTTAAAAACTTCCGTAGATGAGTTGTTTATTTATGGGGAGGACTCGGAAGATCTATGAAGCAGGGGAAAATATGGATTTTTAGATCCTAGCTGTGTCGGGGAAACGAATTGGGTGAGAATTGTGGAATAATTTGGATAAAAAGTGGTATAGTTAAAATACTTACGGGTTTAAGGGAGTTTTTGGTGCCTTCCCAGCATTAAGTTTGTATTACGCAGCAGAGGTGAATTTCCTTAGTTGATGCGGCTTGAACGGGCCGGGAAGGATGTTCTTGTATCCGTTATTTTTTAGGAGGGATTGTATGGATGTAGTCATGTGGTTATTGCTTGCAGCAGTCTTAATCCCAGCAAACATATACGCAGTCAAATGGCACAGGAGCGGGAGAGTTCCTCTCTGGGCTTCGGGTCTTTTCACAGCCGTTTTGGGCATTGGACTCGGCTTTGCTGCTGGTTTGGTCCTGGTGGGTATCGGGGATTCCGGCCAAGGCGGGGGCTTCATGGCAGCTTTTATAGGTCTTGTTGCCGTAGGGAATGGTTTGCTCCTTTTTCTCATGGGGCTTGTATTGGTGATCGGGAAGCAATTCAATAAGAAGGATACGCCGGTATAAAGGAAGAATAACGGTTCGTAGATAAAAGAGGAGGAACTCCATGAAATTGGAAGTTCCTCTTCTTTGGTTGATCGTATGAACTCTATGCAACAACGAAGGAGGTGCGGTTTTGGTCAAACGCGTAGCTGCCATCGATCAGCTGCTGTCCGCTTCCATTGTATTCGCCGTTAAACAGCATGGCGGTATCGAGGGGCACATCCTGCCAATGGTCCCCGCCGTCGTATGATATGAGCGGCTGCTCCTTTTCCAAAGAATAGGTGACGTCGCCTTCCGTATATCGTGACCCGTAGGATACCGTTTCTGATGCCCCGGCATCTTCCGCGGCCTCCGTTTTTGGTTCTGCTACAGGTGCTTGCGGGACGGTCGTCGTCTCTATGAAAAAGGGACCGGCAAGGAGACCGATCATCATAAACCCCGACATGACGATAAAAAGCTTCTTCATGTTTATCCTTCCTTCTCCTTCTTTCAGGTAAAATCTAACAATTTTTCATTCTACTGCATCCGAATACGATTGGCAATCCGTTCCTTTCCATTATGTTACAATGGAGAAAGATTGTTAGATTAACCTATACGGTTTCCTTTTTCCTGCCCCCACTTGCTGCGCAGTCCATTTCTTAGAACGAACAACGCTCGGGAAGATACCACAGGGGAGGCTGGTCCAATGTAAATAACCCTTTTTTAAATCATGGCATTCGAAAATGATGAAAAAGGGGTAGGAAAAAATGAAATCCGTTTCTTTCCGGTCCTTATGGATCGGGCAGGCTTTTGCTAATCTTGGAGATGTTTTCTATATCGTCGGTATGATATCGATGATGTACTCGGTGTCACAGTCCGCTTTCTTCCTGGCGCTTTTGCCGTTCATTAATACGGTGGGGCGCTTCACGAGCGGGTATTTGTCCCCGCTTTTGTTCGATAAATACCGGTTGAAAAGTCTGCTTTGCTTTTCGCAGATCAGTAAGACTGTCGTGTTCTTCGGGCTGGCGTTATGGCTCACATGGACGGATGGTGTGTTCAGTTTCGTCCTTTTCGGCGTGTTCCTGCTCGCTTTTCTCGACGGCTGGGCGGATCCGGCAAGCAGAGCGATGCTGCCGAGACTTGTCGGGAAGGAGGAAATCGTCCGGGCGAACAGCCTCTTTTCCGTCGTCAGTCAAGTCATACAACTGGGAGGCTGGGCGCTCGGCGGGGTTCTCGTCGCGTGGCTGGGAGGTCGTTCCGTCCTATGGGTCACGTTCCTTCTGTTTGTGGTTGCTTCAGGACTGATGCTCCTGATCCGTGATCGTACGAATGTGGCTGTCGGTACAGGGGAAGCCCCGGCTGCGTCGGTGTTGAAGCGAGGGTGGCAGGCGATTTGGCAGACGCCGGTTTTCCGGTCGATTCACATCGTTCTTTTCCTTGAATCGATGGCCAATGTCGTATGGATTGCCGCGATCATCTATGTGTTCGTCTCTGAAGTCCTTGATAAATCGGAAGCATGGTGGGGGTATATCAATACGACCTTCTTTATCGGCCTGCTGCTCGGCGGCCTGCTAACTGCGGTGTATGCAAGGCTGATGGAACGGCATCTGTTTCGAATGCTGCTCTGGTCGGCCATCGCTGTCAGCATCTTCACCGTCGTCTTCGGTTTGAACCGTGCTGCCATCATGGCGCTCGTCCTGTCTGTTCTCTTCGGCATCTGCGAACAGATCAAATCGATCGCGATGGAGACCTATCTTCAGAAGAAAGCCGAACCGGAAGATCTCCCGAACATTTACGGTGCGCAGGGAGCGCTGACTTCACTGACGTTCGGTATTGCCTCTTTAACCATGGGAGCCTTGGCGGAGGCGTTCGGTGTACAGAGCGTCTTTTTGCTGGCAGGAGGACTGCTGGCAGCGTCGGCCGGGTATCTCTTTTTCGTGAGAGGGCGATTTCTGGTAACTCTTAAATCGGAGCATCAAGAGGAAAAAACGGTGTAAGGATGAATTAGAGCGGTAGCCCGGGTTGTGGGAGCCGCTCTTCTTTTATAGGCTCTGTTAAAGTGTGTGGTTGATATGCATTATTTAAATAAGTGTTCTGTAATAGGGGTATTTGTTCCTCGAAGTGGATGTTTATCTCGGAACTGAGTCTTTCGGTAAAGGGCAGGTTAGTTGAAGACTCAGTTTCGAGATAACTGGAATAAAACACTTCAATTCTGGATGCAAAAATTTACCAATTTGTGTTAATATCCCACTAAGGAGGTTGCTTATAATGAAAAATAAAGATCGAGATAGTTTTAGAGAAAATTTATATTATAAAGACCATATATCTCAAATTGTGCATAACGCTGAAGAAAACGGAGATTTTGAGGATCTCCCTGGTAAAGGTAAGCCCTTAGATTTAAATAGGAACTCCGTTAATAGTTATGAAGGTCAGCTTAATAAAACACTTAAAGACAATAATGTCATACCGGAATGGATTCAGTTAGGGAACGAAATAGATTCTTTGAAGGAAAAACTAAAATCTTGTGATCCAAGAGAGGAAAAAAAGATTAGGAAGCTAATAAACAAAAAAATAAAGAGTTACAATTGGAAGTGTCCGCCATCACTACAAAAGAGTTTATTATATTGGAAGGGTTGAGGAATCCCCCTTATTGTTTCCAAATAGAGTGTGAGTGTCTAAATTAAGTTGAAATATTATGGTTTAATGTAAGCGATTTTATCTTGAATTGAGGTGTTAAATTGAATAAGCAAATATGGATACATAAGTGGAAACAACCCTTCTTACTTCTTACAGGGATAGGTATTTCTAGGTTAGGGGACTTCATTTATCTTGTGGCAATTAATCTGTTAGTTTTGAAAATGACTGGATCAGCTACAGCTGTTGCTGGACTTTGGGCTATCAGTCCTCTTGCAGTAATTCTTACCCAGTTTTGGTCGGGGAGCATCGTCGATAGAATTAATAAACGACGCTTAATGATTGGTATGGATATAGTGCGTGCAGGAGCAGTTGGGCTCATTCCACTCCTGCCTAACGTTTGGTCAATATATTTCATGTTATTCCTGATCGGTATGGCAAAAGCATTATTCAATCCTACTTCGATGACTTTTACAACCCAGCTTGTCCCAAAGCATCAGCGAAAAAGGTTCAATTCAATTAATAGTTTGATTACTTCAGGGGCATTCATTGTGGGTCCTTCGATTGCAGGTATATTAATCATGATAGGTTCTGTGGACTTTGCAATTTACATAAATGCAATTTCTTTTTTGGTTTCTGCTGTTTTTCTATACCTGCTACCTAATGTGGACAGTGAAGTTGAGTTGAATAAGGAAAAGCTCTCAATAAAACAAATGCAAGAAGATTGGAAGGAAGTCATTGATTATAGCAAACGGGAATCGTTTATCATTTCGGTTTATGTATTGTATCTTATAACCACTGTTTGCACGTTAGCCATGGATTCTCAGGAAGTCGTATTTACCCAGCAAGTAGTAGGTGTCTCAGAGTTTCAATTCAGTCTATTAGTCACTATTACTGGTGTTGGTTTTGTTTCTGGATCACTATTGATAGCTGTTGTTTCTAAGTACATCTCTACAAAGAACTTGATAGGGATAGGGTTTCTTTTGGTTTCTGTAGGTTATGGAATATACGCATTTTCACATTCATTCATGATGTTGATAATAGGATTTATTATTCTGGGATTCTTCAATTCATTTTCAAGTACTGGAATCATTACTTTTTACCAGAATAATATCCCTGTTGAACGTATGGGGAGGATTACGAGCGTTTTAGGAGTGCTCCAAAGTATAGCCCAAATTTCTTTCATTTTATTAATCGGTTTACTTGGGGAGTGGTCTTTGCGTTATACGATTGTAGGAATGGCAGGCATTTTATTTATTACTTCCTTAGCCATTATTTTATTGGTGTATAAGCGATCCAAAGAAAAGTATTTTTTGGAAGATGTTTCAGGAATTTGATTCTTCAATCCATATACTCACTGTTTTCGCTTGTGTTTAGTTTTCTTGATTCCATTGTTAGAAATCTTGAATTCGAGTCTTACGTAAACGGGGGCAATAGGTGAAGAATGAAGTTAGGTAGGGGGGCTGTATTTGAACATAGATACTGATTCATTGGTTACTTTCCTTATTACGTGGGGAATACCAACTTTTATGGTTGTTAGAACTTATTTAAAAATGGATTCAGATGATAGGAACTCTGCAAAGAAGGATTTTAAATCGGCACATTTTGTTTTCACAATCGGGTCACTTGTAATAGGTTATTTTTTCGCTTCTATTGGAAATCTACTGACACTAAATATCATAAAGTTACCTGGGATTTTCTTAATGATCATAGCAGGTATTACAATTACGGTGGATATGTGGAGAAAAAATAAAGCTAAAAGTATGTTAACACCAATACTTATTGCAGTTGCAATCTTCTTCTTGATTAAACCGTAGTGACACAGTATTCATTTTTGTGCTAACGGAAGCGTTCGTTGAAATTTTGCTTAATATATCTT
>NZ_ANPF01000108.1:0-3220 GCF_000328325.1 Halobacillus sp. BAB-2008
TAAAATTAACCTATACACAATACATGTTTAGGGGTGTTTATTATCTATAAAGCATTGCAAGAGTATAAGAACTTTCTAAAGGAATACGATTCGCACTTTAATGAAGATGAAAGAAAGATAGCTAGCTTAATATTAAATTCTTTTGATTTTGTTGAATCTAAAACTAGCGCAAGAGGGAATAGGGCGAAGGCGATAGTCAACCTTTTGGATGATAGATTTAATCAAGATAGTGATAAATCTTTTGAAAGAATAGAAGTAAGTAATGATGATCAAAATATAAAGCAATTATCCAAGTTATCTGTAAAAAACTTTCGAGGCTTTACCGATAACGTTAGTTTTGACTTAGGAAAATCTTATGTGTTTATTTATGGACCGAATGGTACTGGGAAATCTAGTATGTGTGAAGCGCTAGAATACTCACTTTTAAATACTATATACGAAGCGGAAAATAAAAGAATTACAATTAAGAAGTATATTCAAAATGCATATACTCAAAAAGGGGAAAATCCTGTTTTATATGGAGTGAATAATAGAGATGAACAAGTTAAGATCAAACCTAACTTGCAAGCTTACGAATTTTGTTTTATAGAAAGGAATCGTATAGAAGGGTTCGCGAGGGTAGCAGCTAATACACCTCAAACACAACAACAAAGACTTGCAACTTTGTTTGGTTTAGAAGAATTCAATAATTTTGTGAGAAACTTCAATGATAGCATTGAAAATTATATGGACTGTGAAGGAGAGAAAGAGAAAAGGTTAAAAGAGCGACAGAAACAAATCGAAAGGTTTCAAACAGAATTAGAAGAGTTTCCTGAAAAAAGAAATCAAATCCAAGATAGAGAAGGGGAGTTGCTAAAGAAATACCCAGGAGTAGAAACTTTAGTAGCATTAAAAGAAAAAATTAATGGGGAAAGCGAAGGAATTATACAAAGGAATAATAAAGAAATCGCAGAGTTAGAGTTAATGAAGAAAACAAACACCCCAAATAATGAAGAACTTTGGGATTTATTAAACGACTTTAAAGATAAAGTTAGTGAGCGTGAAACAATTAATTTAAGTATTAGAGGGTCTAAAGAGGACTTATCTTTAAAAGAATTATACAATGCAATTTTGGAAAATGAGGTACACTTCGATAATAATTGTCCTGCTTGGCAGTCTCAGGTTTATAGGGATGGAAAGTTATTAGTGCCAGTTGATCCTTATAATAATGCAAGAGTAAAGATTGATAGTTTCAAAGAAATTATTGAGATGGAGAAAAGAAAAGAAGTATTAGATAAAGAGATTGCCAAGGGACTACATAAGCTGAGTAATACATTAATTCAAATTGATAATGTTGCAAAAGCTCACGACTTCCAAAAGAAAGAAGTATTGGAGATGCTTTCTGAAAAAGTTTCTGAAGTTAAAAGTGATGAGAAGAATTTATTAGGACTAGCCAGCGAAATCGAGGAATACTATCAAGATTTTGAGATGTTAAAGACGATGATTATTGATTATAACACCGAGGTAGATAAGGTTAGTGCACGGAAAGAAAAACTAGAATCCGAAAATAGAAGTCACAATAATAATCTGGAAGAAATCGCAAAAATAAATGCTGAAAACGAACGGTTAATAGTTAACAAAACAAATGCTTTAAGTAAAGTTCAGGAATTTGAGAAAGAAAATCAGGACTTGATTAAAGAGGTGGAAAACGAACGGTTGGTTGTAGAAAGGAATATTAAATTTAGTGAAGCTTATAAATTATTTAGAAACAAACTAGTTGAGTTTAACTTACGTCTGCCTAGCCAACTTGCTAAAGACTTGAATAAAAATACCTTAGAAATTTATAATGCTATCAATAGGTATGATCACCCATCTGATTTGCTGACGAAGCTTAAATTGCCTGAAAACACAGGAGGAAAAATAGAGATTTCCTGCAACGGCGAAGAACAAATAGATGCTCTTCATGTTTTAAGTGAAGGTCACTTGAGGTGTTTAGGGCTAGCCATATTACTCGCAAAAAATATAAATGATGAACTGCCGTTTATCATATTTGATGATGTTGTAAATGCAATTGATGATGAACATAGAAGGGGAATAGTAGAAACAATTTTGGAGGATGAAATAATAGGTGAGAAACAACTTGTTATCACAACTCATGGCGAAGAATTCGTTAAAGAGTTAGATAATAATATACAAAATAAAAAATATAATAATTTAGTGAATAGATTTGATTTCTTAAAAATCGATGATAGAAACAAAATTTCTGTAAGACAAGATACTTCACGGAACTACTTGATAATTGCTCAAGATAGATTACATGAAAATCAATTTAGAGATTGCCTGGCTAATTGTAGAAGAGCGTTGGAAAGCTTATTGCACAGACTTTGGAAAAGAATTTCCAAAAAGTATAACATTGAGGTATCTGTAAAATTAAAACATCCAAATGGTGCGCCTGATTTAATGAAAATAGCACAATCTTTAAAGAAAGCAATAAAGCAAACTAATGGTGAGTATTCAGAAGAAGAGCGTCTTTTAGGAGAATTAATTGGTGATAAATATAAACATCGAATAGAATGGGAATATTTAAATAAGGGCACACATGATAACGTTATGAATACCGAATTTAATCAAGGAATAGTTAAAGAGATTTATTCACTATTAGTGAATTTGGATGAATGTATAATGAGTAACTAATTCTTTGTAAATGCTTAGATTTTCCAGCCCAATATGCGATAAATTGATACTCCGACAATTTATTTGAAGAATCTTCGCATAATCTCGTATATTTTCTCTCTCTTCTGTAAGAGTTACAGTAAAGTAAGAAGAGTGCTTCATTATAGGGAATTGAAATACTTACCTTAGGATTAGCAAAGTGTTTCACGATTATATAACTTGTTAAGTGAAGTAGGTGTTCCGACAGGAAATTTTGATTGATACTGGAAATGAACTTGTGTTTTATTAGTCAGAACTAGTTTGATTGATGACATACTGAATGACATACTCTTGCTCATTTTTGTTAATGTTTTAATATACTAAGTAAGTGCCATGAGCTAAGGAAAATTGATTTTCTCAATTGATTAGCATGTTATTTTTCTCTATTAATAAAGGTGAATCCATGGGCGGCATGATGTAACCTTTCCTCCAACCCTTGGTTGAAAAGATGTTATTCATCAAAAAAAGATATAACCTTTCTATGCCCCAGTAAAATAAAACACAAGAATTATAACCAGTCCCCAAAAGT
>NZ_ANPF01000109.1:0-2287 GCF_000328325.1 Halobacillus sp. BAB-2008
TTTTTGAGCTCTATCTTGCTGAGTCAAAAAATAGCATTTTCTATCCTTTATAGAGTTAATTGACATAGAATTTTCCTCTGTAACCCAAAAAGATTCAAACTCCTTAGAAAGAATGTCCATCTGCATCAATTGAGTTAAATGCCCACCTGTAGAACTTGCAAAACAAACTTTATTTTTTTTCAACGTAAGCATTCCTTTTCTAAATAAATTTAATAAGCTCCTTTAGATCCGAATAACACTTTTACAGTCTTTAATATTAATTTCAGATCTAAAAACAAATTGCGGTTGCAAATATATTTAATGTCTAAATTCACCCATTCTTCAAAGCTTAGATTGCTTCGTCCGCTTACCTGCCAATAACAAGTGAGTCCCGGAACTACTTTTAGTCTTTGCATTTCATAAGAATTATATTGGGCTACTTCCTGAGGAAGTGGTGGCCTGGGGCCAACCAAACTCATATTACCATTAAGTATATTAATTAACTGCGGTAACTCATCTATACTGGTTCTTCTTATGAATTTCCCTACTTTAGTTACTCTTGGGTCTTCTTTGATTTTAAAAACAGGACCTTCGGCTTCATTTTGATCCATCAATTTTTCTTTTAGTTCCTCGGCATTAGAAACCATCGATCTAAATTTGTACATTTTAAACTCTTTATTATTCTTTCCAGCTCTTGACTGACTAAAAAATACTGGTCCTTTGGGGTCTTCAATTTTAATTAACAAACTTATTAACAAGAAAAATGGACTTAAAACTATTAGAGCAATTAAAGAGAATGATATATCGATCACTCTTTTCGCAAAAAGATATGATTTTTTATCCGATGTAGATACTTGAACGAAACGTTCCTTTTCCTCAACTCTCACATCCCGATTCACTTCGGCCAAATAAACGCACCTCCCATTTTAAATTTTTATGTGATCGTATTGCGGTGATAGCAATGGTCTTCCGATAGAATGATACTCTACTCTTCTAGTCTTCATTTCTTCTAAAGAGAAACAGTTTCTCCCATCTATCACTAGTGGATAATTCATGCTTTCTTCAAATAATGCTAGGTCAATATCTTTGATCACATCCCATTCTGTAAGGATAAGAACCGCATCACTATTTCTGACGGCATCTTCAGGTGTTTCAGCATAACTCACATCGCTGTGAAGGATAGCTCGGGCTTTTTCAGTGGCGATAGGATCGAAAGCCACAACCTCTGCTTTTTCTTCAATCAGACGATTAGTTACCACTATAGATGCTGCTTCTCTCATATCATCTGTGTTTGGTTTAAACGAAAGCCCCAACACCGCAACTCTTTTGCCCTTGAGATCCGGCAGTCTCTCCATCAACTTTTCTATGATTAGTCCTTGTTGCTTCTTGTTGACATTTACTACACCTTTAAGGAGTTCAAAATCATAGCTGACGTTACCAGCAATCTGTATAAGAGCCTTTGTATCTTTCGGGAAACAGGAACCGCCGTAACCGATACCAGCATTAAGGAATTTGTCTCCGATTCTCTTGTCCATTCCCATGCCTCTAGCTACGTCCTCCACATTGGCATCTACGCGGTCGCATATATTGGATATTTCGTTGATAAAACTGATTTTTGTAGCCAAAAATGCATTAGAGGCATATTTGATCATTTCTGCACTTCGAATGTCCGTTCTGAAAACGGAAACTCCGAATGGCTTATTTACCTCTTCAATGACATCTGCCGCTTTCGGGTCATCCGCTCCAATGACAATACGATCCCCATTAAAGGAATCATAAATCGCTGAGCCCTCTTTTAGGAATTCGGGATTAGACACTACTGTGACATTCACATCTGATTTCAGATTAACGTTTATTATTTGCTGGACCTTGTGATTTGTCCCAACCGGCACAGTACTCTTGACGACTACCACAGCATCCTTATGTACATGCGCCGCTATCTCTTTTGCGACTTGTTCAACGAAGGAAAGATCTGCAGAGCCATTTTCTTTTTCTGGTGTTCCTACAGCTATGTATATGACATCTGCGTCATGGAAACCTTCATGATGGTTGATAGTGAAGAAGAGTCTTCCTCTATCAATATTCTCACTCATAAGATCACTCAAGCCTGGCTCATAAATGGGAGAATTGCCCTGCTTCATGCTCTCCACTTTATCCTTATCTATATCTATACACGTTACTGTATGACCGATTTCTGAGAGGCTGACACCTGTAACTAAACCTACATAACCTGTTCCTACAACCGCAATCTTCAACTTACATCTTCCTTCCTTGGAAAATTATTAATAAATTTCATTAAATATTCTCC
>NZ_ANPF01000110.1:0-1882 GCF_000328325.1 Halobacillus sp. BAB-2008
CTCTATGGCATGCTCGAGTTCACCGATGTGCACGTCCGGATTTGCGCTTTTGATCCGGTCGATTTCGACTTGCAGCAGGCTTCGTCCTTCCTGTTGTGTCCAAATCCATTCATCGCTGCACGCTTCATAATAGAAGCCGTTCGCTTCCAACCAAGGAAGAACGTCACGTACATCCTCCGTCAGCATCGGCGTGGCATGAAAGAGTCTGCCTTCCGGATCATGGATCGTTGCACCGTTTGCACCGATCACCCATGTCCGAAGCCCTGTTTCTCTAAACAGCTCCCGAACATCGAACTCCGCTCTCCCTGTCGCGATCACTACTTCTACACCCTTTTCCTGCGCCTCTTTGATGGCGCGGACATTTTCTTCACTTATCTGACTGCTGCTGTTCAACAACGTTCCGTCTAAATCAATAGCGATCATGTCCATGGATTCAGCTTCCCTTCTTCTGTCACGATCAGCTCCACGTCATTTTCTTTCAACATCTTCTGAAAGCGGTCATTCGGGAGTTTATCCGTGACGATAATATCGACATCTTCAAGCCCTGCAAACGAAAAGAATTCCGTGATTCCGAACTTCGTATGGTCGGCGAGCACGATCACTTCCTTCGCCTGTTTCATCATGGTCCTCTTTACCATGCCGTCTTCCTCAATGCCGATTGTCAGGCCTTGATCGGATATGCCGACGACCCCGATAAATGCTTTATCGACATGGTAGCTTTGCAGACGCTCAATAACGGAGGCGCCGTACAGAAATTGGTGTTCTTTCTGCAGATGCCCGCCGAGCAGGTGGATGGAAATATTACCGACATTGGACAGAATGCTCGCCTGGTGGATCGAATTGGTGATGACGGTCAATTCCATCGGAGTCATCTGATTGGCACACGCCTGGACGGTCGTTGACGTATCGAGTATCAGTTTGTCGCCCGGCTGCATGAGAGAGACGGCTTCCCGGCCGATGCGTTCCTTCTCATAAGAAACCGTTTTCAAACGATTCGTATAATCTTGGATGGCGGCGTGGGAGGTCGGCAGGATCGCTCCGCCACGTGTCCTTACAATCGCTTTCCTGTCTTCCAGCTTAACGAGATCGCGCCTGGCCGTATCGCGGGAAATGTCGAACATCTCACACATCTGCTCGATGGATATCCTCCGCTTCTCCTTCAAGTATTGGATCACTGCAATCAGTCGTTCTTCTTGATACATCACGAAACCTCCTTCCATTTACATCCTTTTGTAAGTAATTATAAGTGTGTGTATAATTAAAATCAATGATAAATAAGTCATAGTAAGTAGTCGGAATTATCGTTCAAATGATTCATAATCGAACATTGGATGTTATAATTTCTTTTAATGTTCGGAAATAGCGTTGACTTCCTTTTTGCAAATTGATAAACTGACGATGGATATGAATTACAACAAACAATTATTTGGCGGAGGTGCCTTATGTCTTCAGTAGTAGTTGTCGGAACCCAGTGGGGGGACGAAGGAAAAGGCAAGATAACCGATTTTCTTTCACAGAATGCGGAAGTTGTCGCTCGCTATCAGGGTGGAAACAACGCAGGACATACGATTAAATTTGACGGAGTCACGTATAAACTTCATTTGATCCCATCAGGAATCTTCTTTGATGATAAAATTTGTGTGCTTGGAAACGGAATGGTCATCGATCCAAAAGCGATCCTTGAGGAATTGAAGTACCTTCATGACCGCGGCATCAGTACGGACAATCTTCGGATCAGCAACCGTGCCCACGTCATCCTTCCTTACCACTTGAAGCTGGATGCGCTTCAGGAAGAAGAGAAAGGCGTGAACAAGATCGGAACGACGAAGAAAGGGATCGGCCCTGCTTATATGGATAAAGCGGCACGTACCGGTATCCGTAT
>NZ_ANPF01000111.1:0-1869 GCF_000328325.1 Halobacillus sp. BAB-2008
AATATTTTACGAGATATAAATTATCTAATTATAAATTAGCTATATGCTAAAAAAAGGAGAAGTGGATATGTCAGAATTGACTAGAGAACAAGGCGAACAGAAAGCCGTCACTCAAGATGAACGTGAACTGTTGGATCAACTTTCCAATCCAGAGGTCCAGGAATCTTTGACCACTTTGGTGAAAGAACTTCCTAAGCTTACAGAATTGGTAACGATCCTTTCAGCTTCTTATGACACGGTGCAGTCTTTTGCGACAGATGAAGTGTTAAAAGAAGATACGGCAGGATTCCTTTCTGAAATCGTAGAACCTGTGAAAACTTCTGTGAAAGATGTAGCTGCTACAGCCATCGAAGCGAAGGATCAGGCAGAGAAGAGCAACGAAGTCATCGGACTATTCGGTCTTCTTAAGATGCTGAAGGATCCACAGGCTCAGAAGCTTTTCCGTTTCGTTAATGCGTACTTGAAAGTTTCAGCAGAACGTAACCACAAATAAATTCTGGAAATGGGGGAACCAACATGTCAAAAAACATAGTCATTCTAGGCGGCGGATACGGCGGATTGCTGGCTGCTCAAAATGTCCGCAAATATATGAGTGAATCAGAAGCGTCCATCACGCTGATCAACAAATTCTCTACTCACCAAATCATTACGGAACTGCACCGTCTTGCGGCGGGTAACATCTCTGAAAAAGCAGCAGCTCTTCCACTTGAGAAACTGCTTAAAGATAAGTCTGTTGATATCAAGATCGCTACAGTAGAGTCCTTCTCTGTAGATAACAAACAAATCAAACTGGATGATGGCTCCGAGCTTACTTACGATGCACTTGTTGTAGCACTTGGAAGTAAGACGGCTTACTTCGGTATTCCTGGTCTGGAAGAGAACAGCATGGTATTGAAGTCTGCGGAAGAAGCCAACCGTATTCGTAACCACGTAGAAGATCGTATTCGTACGTATGCGCAAACGAAGGACGAAGCTGATGCAACGATCCTTATCGGCGGCGGCGGACTTACAGGTGTCGAGCTTGTTGGTGAACTTGCTGACGAAACTCCGAAACTTGCCCGTAAATACGGTGTGAACCCGTCTGACATCAAGCTTAAGCTTGTTGAAGCTATGCCTAAGATCCTTCCGATGCTTCCGGACAACTTGATCCAGCGTGCAACGGAAAGCCTTGAGAAGCGCGGCGTGGAATTCCTGACAAACCTTCCTGTCACGAACGTAGAAGGAAACGTTGTCGAATTGAAAGATGGTCAGAAGATCGTTACAAACACATTCGTATGGACTGGTGGAGTCCAGGGGAATCCGCTTGTCGGAGAATCAGGCTTGGAAGTTAACCGCGGCCGTGCAACGGTCAACAACTACCTTCAGTCTACTTCTCACGAAGACGTATTCGTTGCCGGAGACAGCGCTGTTTACTTCAAACCGGGTGAGGAGCGTCCTCAACCGCCAACTGCCCAAATCGCTTGGCAGATGGGTGAGCTGATCGGCTACAACCTATACGCTTACTTGAACAAGAAAGACTTCGAAGAGTTCAGCCCTGTTAACTCAGGTACGCTTGCAAGTCTTGGCCGTAAAGATGCGGTAGCTTCAGTAGGTGGCAACGCAACACCACTGAAAGGACTTCCTGCTTCTGTTATGAAAGAAGCGAGTAACGTCCGCTATCTTTCCCACATCAAAGGTCTTTTCGGACTTGCTTATTAAGAAATAAGGAAAGTATAAAAACCGCAGTGCTTGTATGCACTGCGGTTTTATTTTCAGGGTGGAGGAGAGATCGGGCTCCGGGGAATGGGACGCTTTCCACGGGGCGGCCTGTGAGCCTCCTCATCGCGTTTGAAATGAACCCATGAACTTGGACAATGTTTTTATGACGCT
>NZ_ANPF01000112.1:0-14018 GCF_000328325.1 Halobacillus sp. BAB-2008
TGGCAGCACTCAGGACAGCCCCTATCCCGTGCGTCACAGCATTCGCTATTTCCTCGCGTTTCGAGAAGGTGTGTGTCATCATTTCCATCTATTCCACTCCAATACTATCAGGTGTGTTCATTATACGCCTATAAAAGTGATTTATAAAGGGAAGCAGAAAGAAGAGGTTTGATGTTATCCAAATAGTGGGTAATAGATAGTCGTCCGAATGCGTCAGAGAGAGAGAATTGTCGGAAATTGCGGTTCGTGATCAGGCTTGATCTATGTTAAACTATGTAATGGTTCCTTAGAGCGTCTCTTTCTGCTCCTTCAGATGTTGAACAAAGGAGTGAACATGATTATGGTAAGTATAGAAGAAACAGAAACATTGAGGATCCCTCTCGTATCAGAGATCATGATCCCATCAGAGAAGGTCGCCCACGTGCAGGTAGGCAATCCTTTGGAGCACGCGCTGCTCGTCCTCGTGAAATCAGGCTATTCTGCAGTTCCTGTACTGGACCCTACGTACAAATTCCAAGGGGTGATCAGTAAGACAAAGATACTGGAGGAAACGTTGGGAATGGAAAGGTTCGAGCTTCATCACTTATCGGATATCAAGGTGTCGGAAGTGATGGATAAAGAGGTACCGTGCCTTAAACAGGACGATACGATGATCGATGCCCTTCATAAACTGATTGATTTTCCTTTTGTCTGCGTCACCAATCCGGAAGGCGAATTTGACGGAATCGTCACCCGCCGCACGATACTAAAACAATTCAGCAAACACTACCACGAAACCTTCAAACACACGATGAACGAATCGAATGCATAATACAAAAACTATACCGGAATAGATGGCATCTTCCTGATGTCATCTATTTTTGTAGTATAGTAAAAGCGATTACATAGATAAAGGGGATGAATCCTTTGCAGAAAAACAGACAGAGAAGGGGACTCGTCCTTGCTTCGATTATGCTTGCCATGTTCCTGGCAGCCATCGAAGCGACGATCGTTTCGACGGCTATGCCGAGCATCGTGGCCGACCTTGGTGGGTTCAGCTTGTACAGCTGGGTATTCTCCGCCTACTTATTGACCAATGCCTCTACGGTTCTGCTGTTCGGCAGACTGTCCGATGTTTATGGTCGAAAACCGATTTTCATGGTCGGAATCAGCTTGTTTTTAACGGGAGCGGTCATTAGTGCACTTTCTCCTTCTATGGAAGTATTGATCGTGGCAAGGCTTGTTCAAGGACTCGGAGCGGGTGCTTTGATGCCGATTGCGACGACGATTGTAGGCGATATCTACACGAAAGAGGAGCGGGCGAAGATCCAAGGCTACCTCTCGAGCGTCTGGGGGATTTCTGCTGTTACAGGTCCCGTTCTGGGCGGTTTTTTTGTGGATATACTCAGCTGGCATTACGTATTTTGGATGAATATTCCGCTCGGCCTGCTGGCTCTCGCAGGTATCCTGCTTTTCTTTAAGGAGGAAAAGGTCAAAGAAAAGCGTTCGGTTGACTGGACAGGGTCGCTACTGGTGGTCGTTACCATCAGTACTGTCATGATTATCCTTGTAGAAGGAGGTACGGGACTCGAGTGGAGCTCGCTTCCAATTGCCGGACTTGCTGCTGCAGCTTCAGCGGGGGCTTTAAGTTTTGTCTTTCATGAGAGAAGAATAGCAGACCCGATGATTCCGGTCGAGTTATGGAAAATCCCTTCCATCCGCTACGCCAACCTCACTTCTCTCACGACAGGAATGATTCTGATCGGCGTCAGCAGCTACCTGCCTGCATTCGTCCAGGGAGTAATGGAGCAGTCTGCGACCGTTGCGGGCTTCACCTTAACGACTATGTCGATCGGCTGGCCGATTGCTTCGACGGCTGCAGGACGTCTCATCCTGAAAATAGGATATAGACCAACCGCATGGATCGGAGGAGTTTCCCTTATTATCGGGGGAGCGGTCTTTACCATGCTTACACCTGATAAAGGTCCGTGGTTCGCCGCCTGTGCTTCATTATTCATCGGGATTGGAATGGGTCTGACGTCGACCTCTTTCATTGTGTCCATTCAAAATGCCGTGCCTTGGAAGCAGCGGGGGATCGCGACAGCAACCAATATGTTCATGAGGACGATCGGCAGTGCCGTGGGGGCGGCACTCTTAGGAGGCCTCCTGAACAGCCGGCTTGCAGGTACGATCAAGGAAGCAGGCTTAGCTGATTCGCTCGGAGTCGATTCCGCCAATTCCCTGCTTAGGGAAGAAAGCCGGGGCGATTTAACGACGGAGGAGCTTCGTGTTTTGCAGGACGGACTCACGGACGGCCTGCACCTTGTTTACATCGGTTTATTGGTGCTCGCCATTGTCAGTTTTCTTTTAATTCTGCAACTTCCGAAAAAAGAGGATTGAAATTAGGCACGGTGCTTTGATAAAGTAAAGGGGGAAAGAAATACATAGAGGAGGAAACAACATGAAGCAGATGGACGCTAATGAAATCATTTCATTCATTTCAAATAGCAAGAAATCAACACCGGTCAAAGTTTACGTCAAAGGGAGCGATCTTGAAAGTATCGAATTCGGAGAAGAAGTGCAGGATTTCGTCTCCGGTACTTCCGGCGTCCTTTTCGGAGAGTGGAAAGTCATTAAATCGGTTCTTGAAGCAAACGAGTCTAAGATTGCGGATTATGTAATAGAGAATGACCGCCGTAATTCCGCGATTCCACTGCTGGATATGAAAGATATCAATGCCCGTATCGAGCCTGGTGCTATCATCCGCGACCAAGTAGAGATCGGAGATGGAGCCGTCATCATGTTCGGTGCCATGATCAATATCGGTTCTGTAATCGGGGAAGGTACGATGATCGATATGAACGTGGTTCTTGGAGGACGCGCAACAGTAGGGAAGAACTGCCACATCGGTGCTGGAGCCGTACTTGCAGGTGTTATTGAGCCGCCATCCGCTAAACCGGTTGTCATCGAGGATGGCGTTGTCATCGGTGCGAACGCTGTAGTACTGGAGGGCGTAACCGTCGGTGAAGGTGCTGTTGTTGCTGCCGGAGCGATTGTAACGGAAGATGTTCCGCCGAATACACTTGTTGCCGGTACCCCTGCGAAAGTTCTTAAGGAAATCGATGATCAGACGAAGTCGAAAACCGAGATCAAGCAGGAACTGCGTAAACTGGACAATTAATTTAACGAATTACAGGGCCTTGCTGGCAAAGCAAGGCCTTTCTTATAAGGAGGAACCACCATGCAGCAAGAGCAGTTGACAGCTGTGCGAAGAGAATTACATCGTATTCCGGAGCTCGGCTTTCAGGAATTTGAAACCCAGCGTTATTTATTGAACTATATTGCCGGCCTTCCTCAGGAGGCTTTGGTTGTTGAGACATGGAGGACCGGAATTTTTGTCAGAGTCAGAGGAACTGTAGGAGCGAAGACAATCGGCTACCGGGCCGACATGGACGGATTACCGTTGACGGAGCAGACCGGCTACGACTTTGCCTCGGAATACCCGGGGAGGATGCACGCGTGTGGACACGATTTTCATATGACCATCGCACTCGGGGCTCTCACCCGTCTGGCGGAAAAGCCGACAGAAGATGATGTCGTGTTTCTTTTCCAACCTGCAGAGGAAGGGCCGGGCGGTGCGGAGCCGATGATGCAGGCGGAGGAAATGAAAGCCTTCCGTCCGGACATCCTGTTCGGGCTTCATATTGCACCGGAACTGCCTGTCGGGACAGTATCTTCCAAACCAGGTCTCCTGTTTGCCAATACAAGTGAGCTGTTTATCGATTTTCACGGACTTGGCGGGCATGCAGCATTTCCGCATCTGACACGGGATATGGTGGTCAGTGCCAGTACATTCGTGACCCACTTGCAGCAAATTGTCGCGAGAAGAGTCGATCCACTGGACAGTGCCGTCATCACGATCGGGAAAGTGGAAGCAGGCACGGTGCAGAACATCGTCGCTGAAACGGCCCGTCTGGAAGGGACGATCCGTACATTATCACCGGAAGCGATGGACCGGGTGAAGAAAGAGATCGAAAAAGTGGCCACAGGATTTGAAATTGCTGATGACTGTCGAATTCACATCGATTACGGATCAAACTACCATCAAGTTTTCAATAACGACACATACGTGAAGCAGTTCCGAGGAATTGTAGAACAATCGGATTACCAGTACAAGGAAGCTTTGATGGCCATGACAGGAGAAGATTTTGGATATATGATCAAAGAAATTCCTGGTTTTATGTTCTGGCTCGGTGTAGAGTCTGATGCCGGCCTCCATCATGCAACGCTGAAACCTAAAGAGACAGCACTCACCGTCGGTGTGGATGTTGTCGAACAAACGATCCGCGGACTATAGATACCCATGCATACCTGCTATATACAAGCAAACAATAAAGTAGGCTTGATGTATGCAGGAGGAGGGTTTGCGGATGGAATCCACCATAAAATTAATCGCCGTTGCATTATTGATTGCATTGACGGCATTTTTCGTTGCCAGTGAGTTTGCTATCGTTAAGGTAAGAAGGACGCGTTTGGAAGCGAAAGCGCAGGAAGGAAACAAGCGGGCTGAGATGGCGCTGAAGATCGTCCGAAACTTGAACTATTATTTATCTGCCTGCCAGCTGGGCATTACGATTACGGCGCTGGGTCTAGGGTGGCTCGGTGAACCGACGCTTGAAGTGCTGCTCCATCCACTGTTCGGTTCCCTTTCGCTGCCGGCAGGCTTTACAAATACGCTTTCCTTCGCTGTCGCTTTCTTTGTCATCACTTTCCTCCATGTTGTTTTAGGAGAGCTGGCACCGAAAACCGTAGCGATACAAAAAGCGGAACAGCTGAGTCTGCGTCTGGCGCGGCCGCTTCTCCTTTATAGTAAAATTATGTACCCTCTGATCGTTCTTTTGAACGGATCAGCTAATCTGCTTGTCCGCCTGCTCGGGTTTGGAGTCGTCAAGGAAGCGGAAGAGGTACACTCGGAAGAAGAACTCCGCCATATTTTGACGAAGAGTTACCAAAGCGGAGAAATCAACCACTCCGAGTTCACGTATGTAGACAGGATATTTGAATTTGACAATCGAATGGCGAAGGAAATCATGGTGCCGAGGACAGAGGTGGTCGTCCTTGATGCTTACCAATCCATCGCCAGTGCAGAACGAGAAATGAAGCAGAACCGCTTTACCAGGTACCCGGTCGTGGACGGGGATAAAGACAACGTAATTGGTTTAATTCATATGAAGGAACTTTTATATGAAGACGGCTCCAAAGATATAAACATCCGGCCGTATATCCGCCCGATTATGAAGGTGTTCGAGAATGTACCTATTCAGGAAATACTCGTCAAGATGCAGAAAGAGCGGAGCCATATCGCTTTACTGATCGATGAGTACGGAGGTACTGCCGGTATCATCACGATTGAGGATATTATTGAGGAAATCGTCGGAGAAATCCGGGATGAGTTCGATGCTGCGGAGGAGAGAAATATCAAACGCCTGAAGAATGGTCACTTCCTTTTGGAAGGAAAGACGCCGCTTCAGGAAATCAATGACTACTTTGATCTCCACCTGACCGGACAGGATGTCGATACCATAGCAGGATGGGTCTATATGAAAGATTATGAAGCAGGACAAGGGACGGTGCTCGAAGCGGAGGATTACCAGTTCCGCGTGATCGGTGTCGACAGGGGGCAGATCAAAAAGGTGGAAGTGATCCGGGGTTACGAATAAAAGGTCCGGCCGGAGGGTCTTGGGAATTGAGAATAGCATGAACAAGCGTATAGGACATTCCTTCGCCAATAAAAAAAGACCCCATCAGGGTCTTTTTTTATGCTTCTTTGCGTATGTTAACTTGATGTGGGTAGGGAATTTCGATGCCGGCAGCGTCCAGGGCTTCCTTCATCGCTTTTCTCATATCGCGTTCCACTGCCCATTGTTCCATGTTCTCTGTCTTTCCGAGGATACGGATAACGACATCGGAAGAACCAAGGCTTTGGACACCAAGGACGTTCGGACCTTCTTTGAAACGCTCATCGGACGCAAAGTCATCAGCCACCTTCTGAAGCACCGCCATAGCTTCGTCAATATTCTCATCATAGCCGATGCCAATATCAACAAGGGCGCGCATATTTCCGCGGGAGTGGTTCGCCACGCCTGAAATGTTGCGGTTCGGTACGAAATTGAGCGTACCGTCAAAGCTGCGGATCTTCGTCGTGCGGATACCTACCTCTTCCACGACTCCGTCGTACCCGCCGGCAGTTACGTAATCATCGACTTCGACCTGACGCTCCAATAATAAGAAGAAACCGGTCACGATATCGGACACAAGTCCCTGCGCACCGAAACCGATCGCAAGTCCAAGGATACCGGCACCGGCAAGAAGCGGTCCGATATTGATGTCGACAGCAGTGAGCAACATCATGATCAGAATGGCGATCAATACATAAGAAAATAAATTGACACACAAACGATGAAGGGTTTTTGTGCGCCCCTCCGATAATTTCCGCTGTTGACCCATCCGATCGATTGCGGCACCGATCGCTTTCGAACCAAGCGGTTTGACGATAGCAAACGCAATTAATAATACGATGATTTCCAAGCCGACAGAAATAAGGCTGTCCACCAGCTCTGCCGCATTAAATTTAAATCCCTCTTCAAAAATGTTCAAAGTCAAAACTCCTTCCTGTCTTCCAATTTCTACTGCTCCTACATAGGATATCGGAAATCACAGGGGGATTTCAACGATTAAGGATGAATTTGTAGATAGATGTCGAATGCTTGCTGCCGTATTCCTTCCTTTTTCAGCCTTTCTCAGCATTTCTTATTACCTCAGGGTGTATCGTTCTTCCACAATAAGATGGAATTCTTAGAAAGTTGTTTGAAGGTAAAGGACAGAAAATTTTAAAAATTGGGTCGAATAGGTGGAAAAATATTTCGATACCCGATATATTTATAGTTATGTTCCGAAACAAATTTCCCATCGGACGATAAACAAAAAGGAGGGGCATCTATGGAAACATTCAGGAAATTAAAGGCATTCTACTGGCCCTATCGGAAATATTTCTTCTTATCTCTATTCTCACTTTTCTTTGTGACGGCTATTACAGTCGTCTATCCCATTGTTCTGCAGGTGACCATCGATGACGTCGTGGCAGGGGGACGGTACGAGTGGATCCCTTACATCTGCGCGGTTTTCCTCTTGTTGATGGTAATCAAGGGTATTGCTACTTATTACCATCAGTATCTCGGCGATTACTTCGGGATCCGCTCTGTCTATCGCCTGCGTGACGGGCTGTACAAGAAATTGCAAAGGCTTTCTTTCAAGTATTACGACAATGCGAAGACGGGAGATTTGATGTCGCGCTTGACGGCGGACGTCGAAGGGTTCCGTTTCTTTCTGTCCATGGGATTCTCGGAGCTCGTTCGTATCGTCCTGCTCATCCTTATCAGTTTAAGCGTCATGTTTTATTTCTCTGTACCTCTTGCGCTCATTACGATGGCTGCTATGCCTTTTCTTGCCGTGGTCGTCTACCGCTTTGAAATTCAAGTCCACCCCGCATTCCGAAGAATCCGTAAGTCATTCGGGAAGTTGAATACAAGGGTGCAGGAAAACATCAGCGGCATGAATACGGTCAAATCCCTTTCCCGCGAGAATTTCGAAATCGGTCGTTTCTCGGACAGCAGCAGCGATTATCGCTCTAAATTCATTACATCTTCCAACATCTGGGCAAAGTTCTTCCCTCTAATGGAATTTATTGGAAATGTTAGCGTCGTCGCACTTCTGGCTTACGGCGGATATTTAGTTGTCAATGGCTCGCTGCAGCTTGGGGAGCTGGTCGCTTTCTTCAGTCTCGTCTGGTATATCCTGGGGCCGCTCATGAACATCGGTTTCGTCATCAACCTGTTTTCTCAAGCCAAAGCATCCGGAGAGCGTCTGCTAGAGATATTAGAGGCGGAAGAAGACATCCAGGAGAGGGAGGACGCGCTGTCCGTTGATCGTCTAAATGGCCATGTCACCTTCCGCGATGTCACCTTAACGTATGTCGAAGGGGATGATTCCGCATTGAAGCATATCTCTTTTGATGCGCCTCCCGGCAAAACGATCGGCCTGATCGGACCGACTGGTTCGGGAAAAACGAGCATTACCCAGCTGATTACACGCTTCTATGAACCGGAGGCGGGAGAGGTGCTCATCGATAACCATCCTGTCTCGGATTATGGCTTGAAATCCCTGCGGAAGAATATCGGTTTTGTTCTTCAGGAGTCTTTCTTGTTTTCGACGACCATCAGGGAAAACATCGCCTATGGCGATCCTGATGCTTCCGAAGACGCAGTGATCGAGGCAGCCAAGCGTGCTCAGGCACACGACTTCATCATGGAAATGCCCGACGGCTATGATACGCTGCTCGGTGAACGGGGGATGGGACTCTCCGGTGGACAAAAACAGAGGATTGCTATTGCACGATCGATTCTAATCGACCCGGCTGTCCTCGTTCTCGATGATGCAACATCCGCGGTTGATATGGAAACAGAATTCCAGATTCAGAAGGCACTAAAGGAAGTGATGAAAGGGAGGACGACGTTCATCATCGCCCACCGGATTTCTTCCTTAAAGCACGCGGATGAAATCCTGGTGCTGGAAGATGGAGAAATCAAGGAGCGTGGTGTCCATGATGATCTCTTACACAATAACGGCCCATATCAACGGATCTATGATATCCAATACCAGGATAAAGAAAAAATACTGAACGCATCCAACGTTTCGTAAGAAGGAGGAGTGAAGATGTCTGCTGAAAAAACAGAAACGAATAAGCATTTGAATCGTTTCAAATATACACAGGACCAGGCCATTGAGAAGCCGTTTAACTGGGGACAAATGTGGCGTCTGCTTGCTTACATAAAGCCGTACGCCAAGACGCTGCTGCCAATCTCCATCATTGCAATGCTGGTCTCGACGCTGGTCCGGCTTGTCGTTCCAATCCTGATCGGAAAAGTGGCCATCGATATAGCGATTAAAGACGGCAATACCAATTTATTGATCGAGCTTGTCGTTGGAATCGCCGTTTTATACGGGCTCAGCTATGTCGGCAATATTCTTCGGATTAAATATGTCAACATCCTTGGTCAAAACGTCATATACGATTTGAGACAGCATTTGTTTTCCCACGTCCAGCGCTTGTCTCATAAGTTCTTTGATTCCAGATCCGCCGGTTCTATTCTTGTGCGGATCATGAACGATATCAACTCCCTTCAGGAATTGTTCACAAATGGAATTATCAATTTATTGATGGACATCGTCATGTTGACCGGAATTATTGTCATTCTATTTGTACTGAGTCCAAAGCTTGCCCTCGCCGTTCTTGTCATCATGCCGATCATGTTTTACATTTCGACGAAGCTCAGGCGTAACATACGCCGCTCCTGGCAGGATGTGAGGATCCAGCAGTCGCGCTTGAATTCCCATTTGAATGAGAGTCTGCAGGGCGTAAGAATAACCCAGTCGTTCTCACAGGAGAGGGAAAATACGGAATACTTCGATGGTGTCAACAGCGACACCTTCGCATCTTGGAATACGGCGTCTAGAAAAAGTGCCATGTTCCGGCCATTCGTCGAGATGAGTAATGCCGCAGGTACCATTATTCTGGTCGCATTCGGAGCTCATCTTATCCTTGAAGGCGATGTGGAAATCGGTACTTTCGTATCCTTTGCCTTCTTCCTGGGAATGTTCTGGGAGCCGATTTCACGTCTCGGCATGGTCTACAATCAGCTGTTGATGGCCATGGCCGCATCCGAGCGGATCTTTGAATTTCTTGATGAGAAACCGAATGTGGAAGAAAAGGCCGGCGCTGTTACTTTGACAGATATGAAAGGTCACATCGAATTTGATCACGTCCGGTTCGCCTATGATGAGAAGCGAATTGCTCTCCATGACATAGAATTGGAGATGAAGGCAGGGGAGACGGTAGCCCTCGTCGGCCATACCGGTTCCGGTAAATCGACCATCGCGAACTTAATCAGCCGCTTTTATGACCCGACGGGAGGTTCTGTAAAAATCGACGGTGTCGATCTTCGTGATGCGACCATCGATAGTGTCCGCCAGCAGATCAGTGTCGTCCTGCAGGATACATTCATTTTCTCAGGGACGATCATGGAGAACATTCGCTTCGGACGACCCGGTGCATCCGATGAAGAAGTCATGGACGCTGCGAAGGTTGTTGGAGCCGATGGTTTTATCCAAAGACTCAGTGAAGGATATCAAACGGAAGTAGAAGAGAGAGGAAGCATTCTGTCTGCAGGGGAAAGGCAGCTCTTATCCTTCGCCCGCGCCCTTCTTGCTGACCCGAGGATTTTAATACTGGATGAAGCGACAGCGAGTATCGATACGGAAACAGAAGTGAAAATCCAGCAGGCGCTGAAAAGACTTCTGAAAGGCCGGACAGCCATCATGATCGCTCACCGATTGTCGACGATCAGGGAAGCAGACAACATCTTCGTACTCGAGCAAGGGAAAATTTTAGAGCACGGGTCCCACGAGGAACTGATGGATGCTAAAGGGGAGTACTACGAATTAGTCAAAGCCCAGTTCCGCATGCTCGATGCTATGTAATTCCATTGAATATTCATTTCTTGTAAATATGGAAGCCGTCAGTCATGACGGCTTCTTTTTTTGTGGAAGATCCTGTTACGATCCGTGCCGGAAGGGGTAAACGAGTAATGTCGAACGGAAGGATTTTTGAAGGAAATGTGAAGTTTGTGAAGTATGTCACAAAATCGTCAACACTGACTGCCCACGAAGTGGAATGACCGCATTATACTAAGTGTATCGGATAGATTACCACGAGTTCGTTAGGAGGAAGATTCATGTTCGATTTTGATAACGTCGCCGTAAGTCAGTCACTGACGGCGATGACTCTGTTATTCCATGCTATTTTCGCAACGATCGGAGTCGGTGTTCCTGTGCTCGTTTCCGTCGCTGAATTTATCGGGATCCGGAAGAAAGATCCTCACTATACATTACTGGCAAGACGATGGACCCGCGGTTATACCATCACCGTAGCCGTTGGGGTCGTGACTGGAACCGCGATCGGCCTGCAGCTTTCTTTGATCTGGCCGAGCTTTATGCAGATCGCAGGTAACGTCATTGCTCTGCCGCTCTTCATGGAGACGTTCGCCTTCTTCTTCGAAGCGATCTTCCTGGGCATTTATTTATATACGTGGGACCGGTTCAAAAACCCGATCCATCACTGGCTTTTGTCCATTCCTGTGGTGATTGGAGGGACGATGTCCGCCTTTTTCATCACGACGGTCAACTCCTTCATGAACACGCCGCAGGGATTCGACCTGGAAGGCGGTCGTTTCACGGCAGTCGATCCAATTGCAGCGATGTTCAACCCTGCAACTCCGACAAAGGTATTTCACGTCGTATCTTCATCCTATTTGACAGCAGCCGCCATCCTTGCTGGTATAGCCGCTTTTATTATTTTAGTGAAAAAAGGAAGTGCTTATCATAAGAAAGCTTTGAAATTAACGGTTTCCATGATGTTCATTTTTGCTATTCTGACGGCTCTTGCCGGGGACTTATCAGCGAAATTCCTTGCTGAACACCAGCCGGAGAAGCTTGCTGCAGGAGAATGGCACTTCGATACGGAGGAAGGAGCAGACCTTGTCGTTTTTGGAAGACTTAATGAGAATAATGAGGTGGAGAACGCCATCCGTATTCCAAACGCTCTGAGCTTCCTTGCTCACGGCGATTTCCAGGCGGAAGTAGAAGGTCTGAATGAAACTCCTGAAGAAGAACTTCCGCCGTTATGGATACACTATATGTTCGATCTGATGGTGACGATCGGATTTTACCTGCTCGGCATTTCCCTGTTGTTCCTCGTGTTCTGGAAAGTGAAGAAGTGGAATACGTATCATCCGCTGCTTCTTTGGGGAATTGCGCTTGCCGGACCATTGTCCATGCTCGCCGTCGAATTCGGGTGGATATTTGCGGAAGTCGGCCGGCAGCCATGGATCCTGCGCGGGTTTATGACCGTTGCCGAGGGTGCGACGACCTCACCTTATGTCACCCAGATGTTTGTCCTGTTCGCCGTCCTTTATTTGGTGCTTGCCCTCGGGTGTATCCTTACCCTGCGAAAAATCTTTAAGGGGAGACCAGCCGAGCTTGAAATGGAACGACGATATCCGCAGGTGGCAGCAGCGAGAGAGGAGGCCGATGAATGAACTATGAATTGATTGGGATCAGCGTCTTGTGGCTGTTCCTTTACGGGTATTTAATCGTAGCATCCGTCGACTTCGGCGCTGGTTTCTTCGCCTATTATGCCAGGTTGACGAAGCAGGACCATGTGATAAATAAACTGATTTCCCGCTATTTATCTCCTGTTTGGGAAGTGACGAACGTATTCTTTGTGTTCTTCTTCGTCGGTCTGATCGGATTCTTCCCGGATATGGCCTACTATTTCGGTCAGGCCATGCTCGTTCCGGGCAGCATCGCCATTGTTCTCCTTGCCATCCGCGGCTCATTCTACGCTTTTGAGAATTATGGATCGAAAAATAACAGCTTCTACATGTTCCTGTACGGGGCGACCGGACTGCTTATTCCGGCTGCGCTTTCGACCGGGTTGACGATCTCGGAAGGGGGTTACATCGAAGAGACGGCGGACGGGGTTCACCTGCTCGTCGGAGAACTGTTGACCAGCCCTTATTCCTGGAGTGTCGTGTTCCTTGCGATTGTTTCCGTTCTGTATATCAGCTCGATGTTTCTCAGCTATTACGCTCACAGAGCGGATGATCAGCCTGCTCTTAATCTCGTCCGTCGTTATGCCTTGTTTTGGAGTTCCCCTGCGATTATCGCCAGTCTGACGACATTCATTGCCCTCAGTCAGCAGAACGAGGAGCATTTCAACAAGGCGCTTGATCTGTGGTGGGTATTCGGCCTCTCTGTCGCAGCCTTTATGCTTGCCGTCTTTCTCGTATATAGAGGGAAACATTATGGATGGGCGTTCATCGCCGTCATGGTCCAGTTCTTCTTTGCCTTCTTCGGCTACGGAGCTTCCCACCTGCCTTATCTATTGAAGCCTTTCGTAACCTTGACAAGCGGAGTGACAAATGACGCGATGGCTGTTGCACTTGTCATTGTATTCATCGCAGGGCTTTTGTTACTCATCCCTTCCCTGATCCTGTTGATGCGCCTGTTCCTGTTCGACGCAGAATATGTAAAAGGGAAAAATAGATACAGGGTCTAATGATTGGAACGTCTGCAGCAGCGGGCGTTCCTTTTTTATGCTAACCTTGTGAAAGGAAGATCGATCGGTACTGGCATAACATTCGCCTTTCTTTTATGATAGAATGGATGTACATTTGGCCTGATAAATGGAGGAACAATCATGAAAAAAGAATTTGCAGTCATTGGACTGGGTCGTTTCGGCGGCAGCATATGCCGTGAGTTGAGCAGGGAAGGGATGGAAGTGCTAGCCCTCGATCTGGATGAAGATAAAGTCAACGAGTACAGAGATATCGCTTCTCATGCCGTCATCGCTGATTCAACGGACGAACACGTTTTAAAAGAACTGGGATTCCGCAACATCGACCATGTGATTGTCGCGATTGGTGACAACATCCAGGCGAGTATGCTGACCACTCTGATCCTTAAGGAAATGGGAATTAAAACAATTACGGTTAAAGCGCAGAATGACTACCATGAGAAAATCCTGAACAAGATCGGAGCCGATCAAGTTGTCCACCCGGAACGGGATATGGGGAAACGGATCGCGCACAATATCATTTCCAATAATATTCTGGATTATATCGAGCTTTCTGATGATCACAGCGTCGTCGAAGTGAAGGCCGGCAGTAAAATGAGCGGAAAAACGCTTGTTGATCTGGATATCCGTGCCGAGTACGGATGTAACGTCGTGGCAATCAAACGCCATAAAGACGTCATCGTTTCTCCGATGGCTAGTGAAGAAATCCGGGAAACGGATGTCCTGATCGTCATCGGGGCCGATAAAGATATCAGCCGGTTCGAGAAGAACCTCGTTGTTGAAGATT
>NZ_ANPF01000113.1:0-2087 GCF_000328325.1 Halobacillus sp. BAB-2008
TCTCTTAACGCGACAAGTAATAATATATCATGGCTATAAATCTATTGCAATACCTTTTTCGATATTTTTTTCATAGTATGCTAGTTCAACAAAAAGCTTCTATATTATATAAACAAAAAAGCACACCCGGATAAAGGTGTACTCAACGATACCTGCTTCTTCTTTTGCGCATAATTTTCCTTATGATCGGATAGATGATCGGTCCATATTTGAAGATGCGTCTTATTAATCGCTTCATATAGTTTCTCTCCTTGTAGACTGTCGTTACATTTATCTTTCCCCCGGAAAGATAAAAAGAAACCGATCAACCTCCAACTATTTCATAATAGAGCTTCTTAGCATCTATGACATCCTTCGTTCCATGGATGAGCACCCTTCCATCTCTAAAGAAAACCATACGATGATGCTTGCCATGGTCGTATGATAGTAAAAATGGATTCTCTTTCACTTTCTCTGAAGGTAATCGACGCTTCAGCTCTGCCAAGTCACGCTTCATCGTTCCGGAAGGGCGTATCTGCACGGTATCCCGACCACATAGAACAGCAAATTTAGTAGCATTGACTTCTTCTAAATATGGATAGACGGGAGAATCACCACACGAGGGACAATCTTTCCTTCTGGCGTTCGAGACTTTAATGGAGGTCCTTTCATTATTCCATAAGTCGAAGGTCATCAAAGCTGGATTAACGCGGGCGAAGTCCCCGGTCAGTATCTTTAACGCTTCCGCTACTTGTAATGCTGTAACCATCTGCACGGCCGGACTGATCACACCGACAGTGTCACAAGTCGCTCCGCCCAGAGGTACACGTTCCAACAAACAACCTAAGCAAGGGGTTTTCTCTGGAAGAATGGAAAACACAAGACCATTGCCTCCGACACACCCACCATATATATAGGGGATATTATACTTCTGGGCCACGTCATTCATCAGCATTCTTGTTTCAAAGTTATCGGTACCGTCCATCATTAAATCAACACCATCTGCCAAACGGAGCAATTCTTCCCTCTGAACATCTGCAATCACACCTTCTATAGAAACCGTTGAATTAATATTGGACAACCTCCGTTTAGCCGCTTCCGCTTTCGGAAGGTGTGCCGCAGCATCCGCTTCCGTATATAATTGCTGCCTTTGCAGATTACTTAGTTCTACATAATCCCTGTCGACAATCGTCAGCTTCCCCACTCCGGCCCGCACCAGCTGTTCCGAGCTGCTCGTACCCAGAGCACCCGCTCCAATAATGAGTACATGACTCCCCGCCAGCTTACTTTGTCCCTTTTGCCCAATCGGTCGAAACCGTTCCTGTCGTGAATATCTTCCATCACTCAAAAAAAAGCCCCCTCCATCTACCTCATTACACTTCCACCGGAAATCTTCATGGATTCTCCTACTATATTAAGCGAAGCATCTGTCAATAGATAAACAATGGACCGCGCCACTTCCTCTGCCGTACTCAACCTTCCAGAAGGAATCCCTTCCTCTGCAATACGGCGCTGCTCCTCGTAACTCTTCCCTTCCCTCTCACCTTTTGCACGTATGGATGCCTGTCCCATAGATGTATCCACATAGCCGGGGCAGACGGCGTTCACTCGAATTCCATGTTCAATCGCTTCATAAGCAAACGATTGGGTGAAGCCCGTGATTGCGAATTTTGATGCACTATATGCCGTATTACTGTGTGTGCCTCGCAAACCGGATAAGGAGGAAAGGTTAACGATCGATCCTTTTCCAGTTGTCTTCATTTCATTATAAACTAACTGAGTAAAGAGGACCGTCGCAAAGTAGTTGAGTTCCATTACTTTACGCAACTCATCTTCATTCAACTCTTCCAATGCTCCACCGCCGATAACACCGGCAGAATTGACAAGACCATTTATCGGCCCCATAGCGCTCGCTGCTTCGCGAACAATCTTCTTTCTGTCCTCTTCTTTATTCAAATCTGCCTGAACGACGTAGACTTCCGCATCTTCCCGTATGGAGGCAAGAGACTCTTTCCGTTCGTCCAGTTTCCCACCATTTCGTCCAGTAATCGTCACATGACCTCCAGCACGGACAATTTCTTTCGCCGCTTCGAAGCCGATTCCGCCTG
>NZ_ANPF01000114.1:0-2828 GCF_000328325.1 Halobacillus sp. BAB-2008
CCCCTGAATATTGTCCAATATTCAGGGGGCATTTCAGCGCAGCGATGAGGAGGCTCACCGGCCACCCCACGGAAAGCGCTCTATTCCCCGGAGCCCGCTCGCTTCTTATGAAAAGTACTTCTTCAACAAGCTGATAATCCCCGCAGCATGCCTGCGGGGATTGTTTTCATAGAATGCCGATCGTGTTCAAAAGGATGACGGCGGCGACGGAGATGACCGGAATGAGGACAGCGACGACGAAGATGTCTTTGTAGCTGTCTTTGTGGGTCATGCCCGTAATGGCGAACAGGGTGAGCACGGCGCCGTTGTGGGGCAGGGCGTCGAGTCCGCCGGATGAGAGGGAAGCGACGCGGTGGAACGCTTCCGGGCTGATGCCTGTGTTCATGGCGATTTCGTAATATTTCGAGCCGAGGGCTTCGAGGGCGATGCCCATGCCGCCGGATGCAGAGCCGGTGGCGCCTGCGAGGACGTTGACGGCGATGGCTTCGGAGATGAGCGGATTGCCTTTGATGCTCATCAGGGCCTGGGTGAGGCTCTGGAAGCCGGGTACTTCACGGACGACGGTACCGAAGCCGACGGCTGCACTCGTGTTGATGATGGCGATGACGGAGCCGGATGCGCCGCCGTTGATGGACGGAATGAATTTCTTGAACATCGTGATGTTCAAGAGCATGATCAGTACGATTCCTGATATAAGGGCGATAACGATATCCCAGTCCAACAGATTCAAAGTAAGTAAGACGGTCAGTAACGGCAGGAGCGACAGGAAGAAGTTCGGCATTCTCGTCTGTTTCTCGGTTTCTTTCTTCTCTTGTGGTTCTGTGAAGACTTCCCCTTTTTGGGTGAGCTTCTTCTCCCTCCACCTTAAGTAGAAGTAGCCTCCGACGGCCATGATGATGGCTGCAATGATTCCCATGGCTGGTGCGGCGGTAGCGCTCGTCTGGAAGTATTCCATCGGGATCAGGTTCTGGATCTGCGGCGAACCTGGCAGGGCCGTCATCGTGAAGGTGAAGGCACCGAGGGCGACGGTCGCCGGGATCAGCTTCCTGCTGATGTTGGCTTCGCGGAACAGGGACAGAGCGAGCGGGTAGACGGCGAAGACGACGACGAACAGGCTGACGCCTCCGTAGGTCAGGACGGCTGCCGAGACGAGGACGCCGAGGATGGCGCGTTTCGTTCCGATCAGCTTCGTAAGGGCGACGGCGACGGAACGGGCCATGCCGGTGTCCTCCATCAGTTTTCCGAAGATGGCTCCGAGCATGAAGACGGGGAACCAGTCTTTGGCGAAGGCGACGAAGCCTCCCATGTACGTATCTTTATAGGCATCGAGCAGGTCGAGGCCGCCGGTGATGGCGACGACTCCTGCTGCGATCGGGGCTACCCAGATGATCGACCAGCCGATATAGGCGAGGGCCATCAGGACAGCGAGTCCGAGAAATATTCCTAGCATCGAGGGTTCCTCCTCTTTCTGTTATTGGGCTTCGACGACCATGGCGATTCCCTGGCCGCCTCCGATGCACAAGGAAGCGACGCCGTAGCGCTTGCCGCTCCGCTTCAGTTCTTTGATCATCGTGTACAGGACGCGGGTTCCGCTCGCGCCGACCGGATGGCCGAGGGCGATGGCGCCGCCGTTGACGTTGGTTTTGTCTCGATCGAGGCCGAGTTCTTTTTCGACCGCGAGATACTGCGAGGCGAACGCTTCGTTCACTTCGATCAGGTCCATATCGGCAAGGCTCAGACCGGCTTTTTCGACGGCATCACGGATGGCGGGCGCGGGTCCGATGCCCATGTATTCGGGATCGACGCCGGCGACGGACCAGGAGAGGATCTTCGCGATCGGCTGGACGCTGTTCTTGGAAACATAGTCTTCGCCTGCCAAAATGACGGCCCCCGCTCCGTCGTTGATGCCGCTCGCATTGCCGCCGGTGACGCTCCCGTCCTTCTTGAAGGCGGGCTTCAGGCGGCTGAGCTTCTCGACGTCGGTGTCTTCACGGATATGTTCATCTTCTTTTATGGTGACGGTGCCTTTTCTCGTTTTCACTTCGACAGGGGCGATTTCTTCCTCGAACCTGCCGCTCCGGCGCGCTTCGGCTGCGAGCTGGTGGCTGCGGACGGCGTATTCGTCCTGGGCTTCGCGGCTGATTTCATATTTATCGGCAAGGTTCTCCCCGGTCATGCCCATACCGGCACCTATGTACTCATCGGTCAGCGCGGCCCAGAGCGTATCGTCGACCTTCGGTGCGGACAGCTTCGTCCCGAACCGGCTTCCCCTTAAGGCATAGGGGGCGAGGCTCATGCTGTCGACGCCGCCTGCGAGTGCGGTGTCGCCTTCACCGAGCTGGATCGACTGGGCAGCGGAGATGACGGACTGGAGGCCGGAGCCGCACAGTCGATTGACGGCGAGTGCCGGACTCGTCGTCGGGATGCCTGTTTTCAAGGCGATGTGTCTCGCTAAATACGGGGCGTTCTGGGAGGAGTGGATGACGTTGCCGATGACGCTGAAATCAATGTCCTCCGCCCGGATGCCGCTCCGTTTCAATGCTTCCTTACCGGCTGTGACGCGAGGGTCGTCGGATCGACGTCTTTCAGCGCACCTCCGAATGTCCCGAACGGGGTACGTGCTCCTTCGATGATATAAACAGATTTCATAGGATCTTCTCCTTTCGTTTATTGGGTCGTGTAGCCGCCGTCGATGACGGTAGCCTGGCCTGTGATTCCTTTTGCCTGGTCGCTTGCGAGGAACAGCGCGTAATCGGCGATCTCCTCGACTTCAAGCAGACGCTTCTGTGGAACGAGCGGGTAAATGACTTCTTCCAAGACCTTTTCAA
>NZ_ANPF01000115.1:0-10676 GCF_000328325.1 Halobacillus sp. BAB-2008
GTTGCCTTTTTCGGCTGCTCTGTTTATGCTTTCACGACGTTGGCAGCTTGTGGGCCGCGATCGCCTTCAACGATTTCAAATGTGACCGCCTGTCCTTCTTCCAATGATTTGAATCCTTCCTCCTGGATGGCGGAGAAGTGAACGAATACATCGCTGCCGCCTTCTACCTGTATGAAACCGTAGCCCTTCTCAGCATTGAACCATTTCACTGTTCCGTTTTGCATAGGCTTCTTCCTCCTGTAACTTGCACGTAAAACGTGGGAATTACAAATATACAAACGAAAAAAACATAGACGGCAAGGGAATAATAAACCCCCAAGCATTTCTATGGGAGCTACCTTGCTTTTGTGATTACGCTCAGTATATTTGCTTGATTTCAATATATCTTATCCACTTAAAAGCGTCAATATTCTGACTATATGAAGGATGAAGAATAAGAGGTTTCAGCACTTCCCTATTTCTATAGTAGATAGTGGGGTACAATAAGGGCGAAACCGTTTATTGGAAAGGATGAAGGACATTATGAAAACAGATATAGAAATCGCAAGGGAAGCAAAGATGAGACCGATTAATGAAATCATTGATCAACTGTCCTTAGGTAAGGAAGATTGGGAGCCTTATGGTCATTATAAAGCAAAATTATCCGACCGCCTGCTCGATAAATTGTCTGATCGTCCAAATGGAAAGATCATACTTACGACTTCCATTAATCCAACCCCGGCAGGAGAAGGGAAATCCACCGTGACTGTCGGTCTTGGTCAGGCGCTGAACCAAATCAACAAAAAGACCGTCATCGCTTTAAGGGAGCCCTCCCTTGGTCCGACTATGGGAATAAAAGGTGGTGCAGCCGGCGGAGGATATTCTCAAGTCGTTCCGATGGATGACATCAACCTGCATTTCACAGGAGACATCCACGCCATTACGGCCGCGAACAATGCTTTGGCAGCATTCATTGATAACCATATCCATCAAGGGAATGCGTGCAACCTTGACCCGCGGAGAATAGAATGGAAGCGCGTCCTGGATATCAATGACCGTGCACTTCGACAAGTCGTAGTAGGGTTGGGAGGTCCTGTGAAAGGAGTGCCGAGAGAAGATGGGTTTCAGATTACCGTAGCGTCTGAGATTATGGCAATCCTCTGTCTCGCTACAGATCTAAAAGACCTAAAGCAGCGTCTGTCTGATATCGTTGTCGGTTATACATACGATAAACAGCCGGTATATGTGAAGGACCTTGGTTTTGAAGGTGCGTTGACGCTTCTTTTGAAAGATGCTGTAAAACCAAACCTCGTCCAGACGCTTGAGAACACGCCTGCCATTATCCATGGAGGACCATTCGCCAATATTGCTCACGGATGCAACAGCGTTATTGCCACACGACTGGCGGCGAAACTCGGTGACTATGTAGTTACAGAAGCCGGCTTCGGTGCAGATCTCGGGGCAGAGAAATTCTTAAATATTAAAACACGTGCCGGTGGTTTTGAACCCGATGCTGTCGTCATAGTCGCAACAATCCGAGCCCTGAAAATGCATGGTGGAGTAAAAAAAGATGCGCTGGAGACGGAAGATATCGCCGCTTTAAAACGAGGTGTTGCGAACTTGAAGAAGCACATGGAGACCATAGAACAATTCAATCTTCCTTATGTTATTGCCATCAACGCATTTCCGACAGATACGGATCGGGAGAAAGATACGTTAGTGGATTGGTGTCAGAATGAAGGAGCCGTTGTCTCTCTTGTTAATGTGTTTCAAGAAGGGGGCAGAGGCGGTATTGACTTGGCAGAAAAAGTTGTAACGGCGTCGGCAGCAAAGACGGGTTCCATGAGGTATATGTATGATATAGAAGACAGCATTGAAGAAAAGGTGAGAAAGATTGCGGTTAACGTGTACGGGGCCGATCAAGTGGAATGGTCATCCAAAGCGAAGAAGCAGATCAACCAGCTGGAAGAACTGGGATATGGGAACTTGCCGGTCTGCATGGCTAAAACGCAGTATTCTTTAACGGATGACCCGGAAAAGCTCGGCCGGCCGGAAGGCTTTTCGATTCATGTGAAAGAATTTCATGCCTCTGTGGGTGCCGGATTTCTCGTTGCTTTGACAGGTGACGTGATGACAATGCCGGGGCTGCCTAAAAACCCTGCAGCGCTTCAAATGGATGTGAAGGACAACGGGACCATCACCGGTTTGTTTTAAGGAGTACCGGGACTCTTCTAGTCAGGAAGAGTCCTTTTTTGGTACAATATCGATAGTCTTAAGTGAAGAAAGCTTGAGTAAAGGAGGTATGGTGGGTGGGCGTGAAGATCGGTTTAACCGGTTGGGGAGACCATCCGGCTTTATATACGGAACAGACCAGATCAGAAGAAAAGCTTGCGGAATATGGTTCTCACTTTCCGGTGGTGGAAGTAGATACGGCTTTTTATGCCATTCAGCCCAGAGAAAGGTATGAGAAATGGCTGAAGGAGACGCCCGATTCGTTTTCCTTCGTTATTAAGGCCTTTCAGCAGCTGACCGGACATGACAGGGAATCCAGGTCTGTGCAGGAAGCAAGGGATTTAATGAAGCGGTACGAAGAGTCCATTCAACCAGTGTGGGAGAAAGGACAGATCGACTGCCTTTTGTTCCAATTTCCTCCCTGGTTTGATGTCAGAAAAGAAAACATAAGGAAATTGAGATACATACGTGACTGGCTGGAATCATACCCCTTGGCCCTGGAGTTCCGTAACCGGTCTTGGTTCCAAGAGGGGTATAAAGCACAGACATTGGATTTTATGAGAGATCAAGAGTGGATTCATACCATTTGTGATGAACCACAGGCGGGGGAAGGTTCTGTCCCGCGAGTGCTTGTACCCACCCATCCCAAAAAAACACTGGTACGCTTCCATGGACGAAATATTCATGGATGGAACAAGAACGGCCGGAAAGATTGGCGAAAAGTCCGTTTCTTATACCGATACAACGCAGAAGAGCTGCAGGAGTGGGCGGATCGTATAACAGAACTGCAGAAAAAAACACCGGAGATCACCCTGCTTTTTAATAATAATTCCGGTGGAGATGCGGCAGATAACGCAAAAGAAATGCAGGATCTGCTGAAGATTCAATATCATGATCTCAATCCAAGGCAGATGGATCTATTCGGATTTTAAGGGGGATCTTTGTTGAAGGAAGCGGAGAAACTGACAGAAATAAAAGCATTTGTATTCCGGCTTTTCCATGACGATGTTACAGGGCACGATGATAATCATATGCAAAGGGTCGCAGAGTGGTCGAGGTTACTTGCCGTGAAGGAAGGCGCGGACCCATTTCTTTCTGAGGTGGCCGGGTGGCTTCATGACGTTGGCGATGACAAGCTGTTTGCATCGAAGGAAGAGGCGATAAAAGAGCGGGATGAGCTGTTGAGGAATCTTCATTTTTCGGAAAGAGACATCACTTATATCTATCATGCCATTGAGACCGTATCATTTCGAAAAGGGAAAACTCCGGACACTCTATTAGGAAAAGTCGTGCAGGATGCGGACCGTCTCGACGCCATTGGTGCGATTGGGATTGCTCGAACATTTGCGTTCGGCGGCGCAAAGAACCAACCCCTTTATCGAAAAGAAGGGGGCAGCTCTTTTTCTCATTTTCACGAGAAACTGCTTCTTCTTAAAGACAAAATGAATACGCCCTCCGGCAGGGAGGAAGCAGATCGACGGCATCAGTTCATGGAAGAGTTTATCAATCAATTCAACAGGGAAACAGCTTCAGAGTAAAAGGAGAATCAACATGGCGAAGAATGAACAGGCTTATCTAGATTTATGCAGAATGGTGAAAAATGAAGGAACGATAAAGCAGGACCGGACAGGGACCGGTACAAAGTCGGTTTTCGGTCATCAAATGCGGTTTGACTTGAAGGATGGGTTTCCACTGCTGACAACGAAACGGATCCCCTTTCGTTTGATTGCATCGGAATTGCTCTGGTTCATTAAAGGCGATACGAATATCCAGTATCTGCTGAAGCATAACAACAATATTTGGAATGAATGGGCGTTTCAGAAATGGATTGAAAGTGATGCCTATCAAGGGCCTGATATGACAGATTTCGGACGTCGGAGTCTCGAGGATGATTCCTTCAAGGAACGCTATGATAAAGAGATGGCAGCATTTAAGGATCGTATTCTTGAAGACGATGCATTCGCAAGCACTTACGGGGACCTCGGATCTGTTTACGGAAAACAGTGGAGGGAATGGCGTACGTCAAGAGGAGATACGATTGATCAGCTTAAAAATGTCGTAACAGCAATTAAGCATAATCCGGATTCAAGAAGACATATCGTAACAGCCTGGAACCCGGAAGATGTTCCATCCAATATGGCGCTGCCGCCATGCCATGCTCTTTTCCAATTCTACGTCGCAGATGGCAAGCTTTCCTGTCAGCTGTATCAAAGAAGCGGAGATATCTTCCTCGGCGTTCCTTTTAACATTGCGAGCTACGCGTTACTTACGCATCTGATTGCACATGAATGTGGACTGGATGTCGGGGAATTCATCCATACGCTTGGAGATGCCCATATTTACAGCAATCATTTAGAACAGATCGACACACAGCTTGCACGCACACCGAAGGATTTCCCTCAATTGAAGCTGAACCGGGATAAAAAATCCATCTTCGATTTTGAAATGGAAGATATTACAATCGAAGGGTACGAGCCTCACCCGGGTATTAAAGCGCCTGTAGCTGTCTAAAAAACATAAAGGATGTGGAAAAATGATATCTTTCATTTTCGCAATGGATAAAAATCGTTTAATCGGCAAGGACAACGACCTTCCTTGGCATATACCTAACGATTTTAAATTTTTTAAAGACATGACATGGGGAAAGACGATCATCATGGGACGTAAAACGTTTGAATCGTTCGGTAAGCCTCTTCCAGAGCGTAAACATATCGTTATTACCAGCAATCCGGACTATGACAGGGACGGCTGCACAGTGATTCACTCTATGGAAGATATCCTAAAGCTTGAAAGGGACGAGCCTGATAAAGAATGGTTTGTCATCGGGGGAGCCGTATTATTTGAAAAGATGCTTCCCCATGCGGATCGAATGTATTTAACCTATATCGATGAAAGTTTTGAAGGGGATACGTACTTTCCAGCTTTCCGGTTGGAAGATTGGGAATTGGTAGCTGAAACGAAAGGGTTGAAAGACGAGAAGAATCCGTATGATTATTACTTCCGCACATACGAGAAAAAGGAAGGGAGTAAATGACCCGCCTTTGCGGACTCGTATTAAACGGTGGTAAATCTACGAGAATGGGGACGGATAAGTCTGCACTCGTCCTTGGAGATCGTCCGGTTCTTGCACATGTAATTGATACAATGGAGCGGCTCACTTCTATTGTTGTCATCAGTCAGAACCGAGGGGATTACCCGGGGTATCCGACTGTAATGGACCACCTGAATGATGCAGGGCCGCTGTCCGGGCTCCATGCGGCTATGGAAGAAAGGGAAGAAGATTGGTTCATCGTAGCAGCAACCGACATGCCCTTTGTTCAACCCGAAGTTTATACTCATTTACTTATGCAGAGAAAAGATAAGGCCGTCATCCCTTCCTTTGACGGTCTCCTCCAGCCTATGTCAGGCATTTACCCAAGGACGATGCTTGATACACTTCACCGCTATCTTCATCAAGGCGGAAGATCCGTGAGAGGACTGCTGGAAACGACCGGTTATACGAAAGTATCTGATTTCAGCTCATTAAAACCCGAAATACTAAACAGGCACTTCTTTAACATGAATACATGGAATGAGTTTGAACAAGCGAAAGAGCTCTCGAAATTTACCGGCAGATAGAGACAATCTCTACCAGAACATGGTATGATGAAAGAAAGAGCGGTTTCTTTTCCCGCTTCTGTCTTTTTCTTATGAAAACGGTTAAACTAAGAATGCAAGTTATCTGAGAGGGCGGTGAAGCTGTATGGCCAGCATAGGTGTACCTGGATTGATCCTCATACTTACGATTGCACTTGTCATCTTTGGACCGAAGAAACTGCCTGAGACTGCCAAGCTGCCGGGGAAACATTGAAGGAATTCAAGAAGTCTACACGGGAGCTTACAGAGGAGAGCAAAGACGATAAGACAGGGAAATAAAGGTCCTGTCTCTTTGTCTAATGGATGGAGGAATTGTCTTGTTTTCTAATATAGGGATACCAGGGCTTATCTTGATCCTTGTGCTTGCTCTCGTCGTTTTCGGCCCTTCTAAACTTCCTGAGATAGGAAGAGCTTTCGGCTCGTCCCTGAGGGAATTTAAGAAAGCGGCAGGGGATATTCTTTCTGACGGAGAACAGCAGAAGGCAGACAAGCCGGGCAAAGAATAATGAAAGGTGTAAGGGGACTCCCTTGCATCTTTTTTCACGTCGCGTATGGGAGGTAATGGAATTGGCTGAAGAGAAATATGACAGAGATATAGAGATGAATGTAACGGAGCACTTGAGTGAACTGCGCAGAAGAATTATTTGGACCCTTCTCTTCTTCGTCCTTTTTTTCATTGCAGGTTTCCTCTATGTTAAACCGATTCAGGCATTTTTTGTGAAAGACCTCCCTTTTGAATTGAATATGACGAGCCCTGGAGAAATCATTTGGATCATCTTTACCATCGCAACCATTGTTGCAATCATCGGGACGCTTCCCGTTCTAGCCTTTCAGGCGTGGTTGTTTGTTAAACCGGCACTTACGCCGAAAGAAAGAAAAGTTTCGCTGTCCTACATACCTGCTGTATTCCTTCTTTTTCTGGCAGGACTGACATTCGGATATCTCGTGTTTGTCCATCTGATTCTTCCTTTCTTGTTGTCGCTTAACGATGGAATGTTTAATGAGATCTATACAGTGGAAAGATATTTCCGCTTCTTATTCCGTGTGACCATCCCGTTTGCCATCTTGTTTGAGATTCCTATTCTGGTTATGTTTCTCACAAGTCTTGGTATCGTTACCCCAGGCTTTCTAGTCAAAATTAGAAAGTATGCATATTTCGTACTGGTTATTATCGGAACCATTATTTCCCCTCCGGATTTCATTCTTCAGCTTGTCGTGGCGGTTCCTCTGATCATTCTTTATGAGATCAGCATTCTCCTATCGCGTGTCGTTTACAGGAAGAAGAAGGAAGCGCATGAAGCGTTTATGGATGATTCCAACGGGTAAAGGGTTGTCATACTTATAAGACAGAAGAATCCTCGATATACAGGGGGTTCTTTTTTTCTTTTGTCGTTGAATTTATTGGCTAAAACCGTAATGTTTTGCCGAATTCGTCCGTTCGTGATAAAAATAAGGAAGAAGATCGAGGAGGAAACAGAAAATGAGATCGTTTTACCATTATATGATGCGTTACCGCGGTAACCTGGTTTTAAATGAAGAAAAACAGCTTGCAGAGTGGATGTTTAAAGACCACAGTTTTCCGAGACAAGCGAAGACGTACGATGAGATCAGCAGATACTTGGAATGGAATGCTCCTTTCCCCTCTGCCTTATCAGCATTTGACAGACTTTACGAACAATATATGTTAGAGGAGGAGTAGGCATGAAATTCATCCATACAGCGGATTGGCACCTCGGCAAAATCGTAAACTCGGTACATATGACAGAGGATCAGCGTTGGATTCTCGCTAAATTCATAGAGATAGTAAAAACGGAGGCTCCGGATGCAGTGGTAATTGCAGGAGACCTCTACGACCGCTCCATTCCTCCAAAGCAGGCAGTGGAGTTGTTAAACGAGACCCTGACAACTTTAATTAATGACCTGGGCATCCCTGTACTTGCCATTTCAGGTAATCATGATAGTCCTGACCGCCTTCAATTTGGTAGTGAACTGTTCAGGAGGCAGGGACTTTTCCTTGATACGAAACTGAAGCCGAACAGACAGCCTGTTACGTTATACGATACGCACGGCCCGGTACATTTTCACTTAATTCCGTACGTCGAGCCGGCAGAAGCGGCATCTGTTCTGGAAGATGATACAATCCATTCTCATCAGCAGGCGGCAGAAGCGCTTGTGCAGGATATAAAGGATAGATTTAACGAAGAGGAACGGCACGTGTGGGTAGGTCACGCCTTTTTAGCTGGAGGAATGGAGAGCGAGTCCGAAGAAAGGCTCTCCATGATTGGAGGCAGTCCCTATGTCGATGCTGCATTATATGATGGATTTTCTTATGTAGCGCTCGGGCACCTGCATCAATCCCAGCGAATCACTACGGATTATATCCGCTACAGCGGATCCATTCTAAAGTACTCTTTCTCGGAAGCCAATCATAAGAAGTCAGTCACAGTTGTCGAAATGGATGAGTCGGGAGACACTACATTTACTAAAGTTCCCCTTGTTCCAGAGAGAGATTTTGAAATCGTTGAGGGATTTTTCGAAGATCTTATGGTAGGAGAGGCGGCAGGAAACCCAGAGAATTATCTGCACATTCGATTATTGGATGACGGCCAGCTGATTGATCCGATGGGAAAATTACGTCAAGTTTATCCTAATATACTTCATTTGGAGAGAAGAAGATCCCTTACCTATGCGAATCTGGAAGATCTCCATGAAGTGAAAAAGCGACAGACATTATCGTATCAGGATCTATTTCGATCTTTTTATGAAGATATAAAGGGAGACGAAATATCAGAGCATCGAAGCCGGTTGGTGGAAGATGCGGTGCAGCACTTGAAACAGGAGGACAGGGGGCGTTGATATGAAGGCATTAGCTATTCGAATGGGAGCATTTGGTCCCTACAGGAATGAACAAGTGGTCGATTTTACAATGCTCGGCGGTGAATCGATCTTTTTAATTACCGGACCTACCGGAGCTGGTAAAACGACAATTTTTGATGCCATGTGCTTTGCTTTATACGGGCGTGCGAGCGGAAGTGACCGGGATCAGGATACAATGAGGAGTCACTTCGCCCATCCTAATGATCCGACGTTTGTGGAGTTTTCCTTCGAGCTGAGAGGGAAAACCTATCGGGTGGTAAGAATGCCCAAACAGACAAGAAAGAAGGAGCGGGGAGAAGGGTTTAAGGAAGACCCGGCTCGTGCGGAGCTGTTCCTCTTAACAAACGATCAGGAACAGCTGGTTGCATCGAAGGTGAAGGAAGTCAACGAATATATTGAGGAAATCATCGGTTTAGATTATGAACAATTCCGTAAGATGATCATGATCCCTCAAGGGGAATTCCGTAAGCTTATTTCCGAGAACAGTAAGGAACGGGAGGAGATACTTCAACGTATCTTCAAAACGAAGTTCTTTGATGACATAACCGAATACTTTAAAACACAGTCCAAACAGCTGGAAGAAGAAATCAAACAGTTTGAATGGAAGATCGAGCAGGAACGGAATCAAGTCGTTTGGGAAGATCAAGAAGCCACCTATGAAAGCGAGGAACTATCCCGTTTCAATACGCGTCTGGATGATCGCCTGGAAAAACAGGAAACACTTGTCGCTGCGGAAAAAGAAGCGGTGGAAAGACTAGAAGTAGAAGTCGATGAATGGAAAAAACGGTACCACCACTCGGAGCAGCTCCTGGAATTGTTTGAGGAAAAAGCATCGCTTGATGAAGAGAAGCACGCACTGGATCAGAAGCAAAGCGAAGTGGAAAAAACAGAGAAAGAGCTGCAAGCCGCAAGAAGAGCCGCCGAGATCACTCCCTATGAGAAACAATACAAGGAACGGATGGAGGAATGGCAGAAGTGGCAGAAATCGTTTGAAGATAAACTTGCAAGTCTTAAAACTATTCGTGAAGAATTCCATCAGATCGATGAGGCTTATCACAAGCTTTCAGGAAAAGAGGAAGAGCGGGAACAGTTGAAAAGCTCTTGGGAGCAAGCAGTGGAAGAGCAGGAGAATGTAGCCATTTATAATAAACTGCTCGAAGACAGCAAAGCATACACAACATCCATTGCAACGAGGGAAAAGAAGCTGGCCGAGCGGAAGGAAGCATTGGGCAAGTGCGAAAACCGCGCGGAAGAATTGAAAAATCAGCGAAGAAAAGAGCGGGAAACGTCCGATTCCTGGTATGAAACGAAGCAGCGAATAGACGTACTCTATAAGCGGTTGGAAGGGCTTCGGCAATTGCAGGAGCATTGGCGTAAACTTGAGGAGATGCGCAGAAACTATCAATCTTTCATGAAACAGTATAAAAACGTAGAGGTCCGTCAACAGTCTTCCAAGCAGGCTTACGAGGATTCTCTCGAAGAAATCCGCCATCATCATGCGTACACTCTTTCTTTGAAGCTGGAAGAAGACACGCCGTGTCCTGTTTGTGGAAGCAGCGATCATCCCCGCCCGGTCGATCGTCCATTAAATGTCCCGGCTCAGGAAGAGCTAGACCGCTTGAAACAAGTTTATCAAGAGGATGATGCTGCTTATCAAGAAATGCAGCGCCAATTGGTAACAGTTACATCGGCTGGAGAAGCGCAGAGACAGCTGACGGAGAAGGCCATGGAAGAATGGGATGGTTATGTGAAAACGCTGGATGAACAGGCCATTCAACGGGCCATTATTCAATCTGAAGAGGATCTGAAAGCGGCAGAGCAGCGCTTTGAAGAGCTTGATGCCATGTGGAAATCGTTGACGGAAGCGGCAAAAGAACTGGAACAGGTGGAAGAACGTTCGGCGAAGCTTCGATCCGCTCAGGAAGAAACGAGAAGTCGTCTGCACGAAGAAG
>NZ_ANPF01000116.1:0-2395 GCF_000328325.1 Halobacillus sp. BAB-2008
TCCGAGCATCATTTTCGCCGATGAACCGACAGGCGCGCTCGATTCGAAATCAGCGTCTGATCTCCTTAGTAAGCTCGGTCGTTTGAACGAGCGGAAAGAGGCGACGATCGCTATGGTCACCCACGACCCAGTCGCAGCAAGCTACAGTACCCGCGTCATCTTCATCAAAGACGGACAGATCTACACACAGCTGAATAAAGGAGACCAGCAGCGGCAGGAATTCCTGAAAGACATCATGAAAACCCAGGGCGTCCTCAGCGGGGTGCACTATGAATATTAATCAACTGATTATCCGCAATTTGAAAAAGAATGTGAAGAACTATTACCTGTACTCTTTCGCTCTCATTTTCAGTGTCGCGCTTTACTTCTCGTTCGTGACGCTGCAGTATGATCCGGCGATGAGCATGGATGGGTCAATCAAGGGCGAGGCTGCGCTGCGGGTCGCTTCCGTTCTCTTGATTGCGATCGTAGCCATCTTCCTCATCTATGCGAACAATATCTTCATCAAGCGGCGCGGGAAGGAAATCGGATTGTTCCAGCTGATCGGAATGACGAAGAACCGGATTTTCCGGCTCATCAGCCTGGAGAACCTGATCGTTTATTTCGGCTCCTTGATTGTGGGGACGTTCGCCGGTTTCGCCGTCTCGAAGCTGATGATGATGGCGCTCTTCCGGATTACAGACATCGAGGAAGTCGCCACGTTGTCCTTTTCCGGGAAGGCCTTGATCCAAACGATCCTTGTCTTCATGGCAATCTATCTGTTCATCATGCTGCTCAACTACTTTTTCATCCGCAGACAGAGTATCCTGTCGCTGTTCCGGACGAAATCGAAGACGGAGACGAGAGTCGGGAACATATCCGTCTGGGAGATTCTGATGGGTATCTTCGGACTGACCCTGATCATCGCAGGCTACTACGTCTCCTCGAAGCTGTTCAGCGGGGATTTCAATTCCATGAACCAGCTGTTTGCGGCAATGGTCTTTATTCTGGCAGCGGTCATCATCGGAACGTACTTCTTCTATAAGGGATCGGTACGCTTCGTATCGAACCTGCTTCGCAAAAATAAGCAGGGATATTTGAACATCAATGAAGTGTTGTCCTTATCATCGATGATGTTCCGGATGAAATCGAATGCGATGCTCCTGACGATCATCACGACCGTCTCCGCCCTCGCTATCGGTCTGCTGTCGCTCACCTACATTTCGTACTATTCGGTCTATGATGTCGGAAGCATTTCTTCTCCGGACGATTTCAGTTTCGTGTCCGAAGAAGATGCGGCCGCCTACACGGAGGCGCTTGATCAGACCGGCATCGCCTACAGCGAAGAAAAGGTCGACGTTACAGATGCGCGGGTGATGGTCAAAGACATTTTTGGTACGAATTTAGAGGAAATGCAAATAGAGAACAATCAAATGGATATGCCGGTCGTCGCTGATACGGCTCTGGAGGACACGGTGCTTGAGGATGATCAAGTCCTGTTCGCCGGCTACAACGATGCGTACATGCAGATGTCCCAGCTGAAGGACGAGGGCAAGGTGCAGTTGATCACATCAGAAGGGAAGATGGACGCAGATTACATCGGCAGCACGAAAGAAAACGTCCTCTCCAGAGCCTTCACGTTCGGCGCACCAGCGGCCGTCGTCAGTGAGAACACCTTCCAAAAGCTGAAACAGGAGCAGCTGGACGATATCCAGACCACCTACGACACGTACACAGGGGTGAACGTGGAAGACAGAGCGGACATCGAAACGGCGGATGATATCTTCCAATCGATGACATTTGCAAAGGAGAACGAAAACCTGTCCCTCTATGCGCAGACGGAGTCACAGAAAAAAACAATGGGATTGAGTATGTTCATTGTCGGCTTCCTTGGACTTACCTTCCTCGTCACATCCGGCTGTGTTCTATACTTCAAGCAGATGGACGAAGGGGATGAAGAGAAACCGAACTACACGATTCTGAGAAAGCTCGGCTTCAGCCGCGGCGATCTCCTGCGGGGAATTCAAGGGAAGCAGTTGTTCAATTTCGGCATCCCGCTCGTCGTCGGTCTGCTGCACAGCTACTTCGCCGTCCAATCCGGCTGGTTCTTCTTCGGAACGGAGCTGTGGACACCGATGTTCGTCGTCATGGGCGTCTACACCCTGCTCTATTCCGTCTTCGGATTATTGTCGGTCCTGTATTACAAACGCATTATAAAAGAGGCACTCTGATGAGGGCCTCTTTTTTCAGCTTGCTGAAGAAGTATTTTCATAGGAAGCGAGCGGGCTCCGGGGAATCGAGCGCTTTCCGTGGGGTGGCCGGTGAGCCTCCTCATCGCTCTGAAATGCCCCCTGAATATTGGACAATATTCAGGGGGCATTTCTATGAATAAATGGAGTAAAGAAGAAAAGTTAAG
>NZ_ANPF01000117.1:0-4712 GCF_000328325.1 Halobacillus sp. BAB-2008
ATATGTTGTGTTAGTTGATCATTAACTTCAATATCTTGAAATTGAGTCTTACAGAAACGGGGGCGTTTCTTCAATTGAAGGATCGCCTTTTTTACATTGGTATAGTTTGGGAATGTACTCCGTTGGTAATAGAGGTCAGTAAGGACAGAGATTAAATATAGGTAGTAGGAGGAGAATTGCAATATGAATAAAAGAATTAAAGATCGCATTATCTCTGCACTCGCTTATGCAGTCGCTGCTATTCTCTTCGGATACTTCATATTCGGTGAAATGAACTGGTCACTTGTATTAGGATTAACGCTAGGCGGTTTCACTTTTCCTATAACAGGCAAGTTTGGGCGTAGTAACACATCGTAAAAACCTCTCGAATTCAAGTCTTACGTAAACTGGGCTTATCTTTTTTTTGCTAATTTTCGAAAGATGATCAATACAAGGGGTGGAAAAATGAAAAATATATGGTTAAGTATATGCTATGTTTTAGGACCAGGCGTAGGAATGGTTTTAGCTCATATAACAATTTCCTTGTTTAATGGTGAGGGTGTTACTATACAAAATACTTTTAAATTCTTTGTTTATGGAATTATTGCTGGATTAATCCTTCTGATTCTTCGCCTAATGATAAAGGGTAAAACATTAGAAGGGTAAATTTAGCCACAAATATCTTGAAATCGAGTCTTCAAGTATCGGGGGCGATTGTTCATTACGGGCAATCGCTTTTTTCCTACGGGAAGCATTGTATAAGAAATATTGGATTAACTATACGTGATCGGGAAAAAACTTCTCATCGCTCTATAGAAGGGGAAATTTTCCAGTTTGAAATAAAAATTGGGAATGTTTATAACGAAATTATGTTCTAAAGAGCTAATTTAGATTAACATTTCCCAAGTTATGTACCTTTTTATGTAATAATACTAGTGCTAAAGTATACAATAACAAGTTACTAGAATTTAAGAGCGATAAAAAATCTAAGGAGGTTAAAGGAGTTTACCTTCAGTAACTTGAATAATTTATTTGGAGGAATAAATCATTATGAAAAAGTTGATTTTTACATTTCTTTTGCTTTTATTGGCTTTAACACCTCTTTTGCTCGGTGCTAAAAACGTAAGTGCAATGTGTTATGGTGGGTGGAGTATTGGTGAACCTTCACCTATGGGTGACACGACTAGGGATAGTAATATCGTCACAGATGAGCACTCATCTATAAAGGGAGGAGCTACTATTGAATGTGGGGGAGGTTCTCCCAGAGGTTGGGGTTCTGTAAGATCAGGCAGTACATATAGCCATACAACAAGTAAAGGAACAAAAATTTATAATAGGTCAGGTGGATCATCACGAGCAAACAGCGATTTTTGGAATACTGTTTCTCCGGGTGCTAGTTATAAAAAATATGTGAAGTATGATGGTTCTACTACATTTGTTAAATTCCCAAAAGAAGGTAATGTTAGGTATTACAAGAGTCACAGTGGACAGGAACCTTCATTATGGTTTGGGAAAGAAAAGATTAGATACAAATAGAGAGGGATGTTAATGATTACAAACGTAGATATGAAAGTTTGGAACCCTAAGAACTATATTCATGGTGCTTATCTAGAAAAAGTGGAATTTGGGGAAACAAACGACGGCCTAGTTATTGTGGTTGAAAACGAAAATTTTATGATGCATTTTAATTATGACAAGTATGAGTTTGGTAACTTTGTCTTAGCCTTTCGTTTTACTGATGAGATGAAAAGTAGTTCATTATTAGAATTAGCTTCTAAAGCACGTACTAATTATTTCGGGAAAGATGATAAGAGTTGGTATTTATATAAGATGGCCAATTCTGAATTTCTGGACTGGTATGATGATCAGCCAGGACCAGGTAGAGATCTTTATGGTATTCAACATCATGTTATTTCAACCTCAGAAACTACCTTTGAAATTTTATGTGAATATGAGCCAAGGATCAATATTGTAGAAAAGAATACTTAATCAATTTGTTATTGGGCCTCACCTTTATTACATAGGGTGAGGTTTTATTCTTTCGAGATCTAAGAGTAAAATAAAGGAGATGTGTAAGAAGTCTCGAAATCAAGTCTTTCGCTAATGGGGGCGATTGCTTAATAAAAGCAATCGTCCTATATCCTTAGAATTAATTGACTTAGTATAAACATTACAAGTAATATGCCAATTCCTAACACGCCATATCCAAGATGTTTACGTTCTGACAAGTACTCCCCTTTAATAGCTTTCCAATCTGGATAGAAAAAGCTAATCACTCGGACAGCTATTATGCCAATCATAACTAAAACGACAGCTAATACTTCCATTAGTATAACTCCTTTTACATATCTAGTATCCTTTTCCTTTCTGTGTAAAACTAAGAGGAGTAAGTTTGTTGTCGTTTATAAATTTATCTTGAAACTGAGTCTTATAAAAACGGGGGCTTTTCTTTAATAATATGCTTTGAAGCAAGTGAAGATAAGAAATATAGGAGGTATTTTCATTGATTAAGGGTCTATACGAAGCACATTTGCCGGTAAGTGACTTAAATAAGTCGATTGAATTCTATGAAGGACTAGGGTTGAAGTTTGACCATAAAGTGGAAGATAGATTAGCTTTCTTATGGATTGTAAAAGACCAAAGTTGGGTTGGCTTATGGAAAACCGATAAAGTTGAGGTAGAGTATCATCCTTCAATTAGACATATAGCTTTTGAAGTATCTTTAGATGGTTTGAAAAACTCGGTTAACTGGCTAAAAACTAAAGGTTATAAACCGAGAAAAGCTTTTGGTTTTGATCCTATTGAACCATTCGTGATGCCAAATCCTAATGGAGAGTTTGCCCATGCAAAGGTACATTTTAATGACCCGGATGGAAATAGTTTAGAGTTCATTTGTAAAATTAGTAATCCTAACAATTTGACAGAGAAAATGTATCTAAGTGAATGGGAAGAATCAAATAGACTAACGAAGTAGTATGCAGCATAGACGATACATATGGAGACTAAAGTAAAAGAAAAGCTATGATATATCTCAATATCAAGTCTTTCTGTATGGGGGTTATCCTTTAATGCCTTCTATTAACGATAGGCGGTTTTGCTTTAAAATCTTCGCAAAAAGTGAATTGAATGTCTAATAAACACTCGCTCTTTTCCAGAAAGGGCGGGTGTTTTTTGTATGCAGATTAGTGGAGAATTCAGTACCCAGTAATTATGGTAGAAGAAACAGGACCGGGGGTACTTTGTTCGGTTTTTTTTTATATTTTTGTAAGATATTTGAGTTTATCGCGTCTTATATGTAAGGAGGTGAGATGGTGACACAGCTTGAGGATATTTATCATACATACTTTAAAGACGTATTCTTATATGTGTATAGTTTATCTGGCGATAAGAATATCTCTGAAGATATCACTTCGGAAACTTTTATGAAGGCATTAAGATCGTTAGACAGTTTCAAAGGGGATAGCGATATCCGTGTTTGGTTATGCCAAATTGCCAAAAACAGTTACTACTCTTATTTGCGTAAGAAAAAAAGCTTTGTAGATCTTGAGTCTGTTCCAGAACCAGCCAGCGGAGACAATGTAGAGCAAGAAATAGCCACTTCAGAAGCGTCTGGAAAGATACAGGAAGTTATCCAGAATTTAAAAGAGCCATACAAAAAGGTCTTTACGCTCCGTGTATTTGGAGAACTGTCATTTAAGCAAATTGGCAAATTGTATGCAAAAAGTGATAACTGGGCTTGTGTTACTTATCACCGCGCTAGAGAAAAGATTAAAGCGCGATTGGAGGATTATCGATGAAGATCAGCTGTAATGTGATCAGGGATATACTGCCGTTATATGCCGAGGATATGGCAAGTCAAGATACCAGAGATCTAGTCGAAGACCATATAGCTTCTTGTGAAAACTGCAAAAAACGCCTTGAAGAAATGCGGACTTTTGAAGAACCGCCAGTAGATACCGATATAGCTCCCTTAAGGAACATACAAAATACGTTGCGAAGAAAAAAGCTGCAGACGATTATATTTTCAGTCATGGTAACATTGGTTTTTGCAGTGGTTACAATCGCTTATCTGACAACGCCGGCATACCTATCTTATAATGAAGATGCAGTTTCAATCATGGAAAAGGATGACGGAACTGTACGTTTGAATTTTAGTGAAGAAGTCGCTGGATTTGATGTAACCGAATATCCAGCAGCGGGCAATTCAGGATATGTCTATGATATAACGACGTGGGAAACGATCTGGCACCAGAAAATAAGCAGAAACAACGTAGAAAATACGGTCTTAAACCCGAATGGGGAAACGGTCGCTTCCGTCTACTATTACAATACCGATGGAAGTGAAAATACTTTAATTTATGGAGATCCCATAACAGATGGTTCTGTTATGACGTTACCTCGGGTTGTTTTAAGTTATTATTTGTTGTTTGCTGTAGGTTTTTCACTTATTTGTGGAATTGGATTGGTCCTATTCCGTAAGAACGAGAAAATAAGAAATGGACTAGAAAAGATTATTCTACTGCCTATCTCTTACCTGTTTGCTCACTTCCTTATAAAAGGTCTTCACTCTTCCACTTACCTTGCTGGACGAGACTTTTATCTAATATTACTAGTCACCATTCCTTTATATTTTGCGTTGTCAGCTGGACGGAACATATTAAAAAAATTATTAAATAAAAAGCCGAAAATCACTTCATAATAATGTTTTTTGGATTGAAAAGGGAACCCATTTT
>NZ_ANPF01000118.1:0-3280 GCF_000328325.1 Halobacillus sp. BAB-2008
ACTCCGGAAGAAGCTGTGGAAGCTGTTCGGCTGCAACGGCTACGATCCAAATGGAAGCACCTGCGGAGAGGAGCAGGATCAGGACGACGATGGTCGTCAACTTGACGGTGATGGAGGAAAGCAGCCTTCTCATTTCCGGCACTCCACTTTGTACCCGATCCCTCGGATGGTGGTGATGTCAAAAGCATCGACCTCCGCAAGCTTCCTGCGCAGTTTTTTAATGTGCGTATCGACGGTGCGCTCATCCACTTCGACATCAAGCCCCCATATTTCCTCCATCAGCTGCTGCCTTGAGAAAATACGATTCGGGTAGCTGAGCAGCTTGTATAATAGATAGAATTCCTTTTTCGGAAAAGCATAGGTGCTTCCGTCATCCTCAGCGGTAAGGCTGTCATAGTGGATGACGAAGGAGCCGATAGTGATCTTCCTCTCCTGGGAGATCTTCGCCCTTCGCAATAACGCGGAAACGCGGAGGGACAGCTCTTTCAATTGGATCGGCTTCACCATATAATCGTCGGTTCCCGATAAAAATCCCTGCTCCATATCCTCCAGACGGTCTTTCGCTGTAACAAGCAGGATCGGCATCCCCATGTCCGCGTCCCGGAGGCTCTTCGTCAATGCATATCCATCCAGGCGGGGCATCATGATGTCACTGATCATCAAGTCGATATGGAAGGTATCCAATACCTTCAATGCCTCTTCCCCGTCTGCCGCCTGATGGATGCTGTATCCCTGCTTCTCCAGGTAAACCCCCATCATTTTTCTTAGATTCCGATCATCTTCTACGACTAATAACTGGACCATTCCCATCCCACCCTGTCTGCGATGGTTTCATTATACCGCAGCGGCTTTTCTTTTCGCGTAGGAATAATAATATCCCAAGGCAAGGCCTACACCTCCGCACCAGAGGATCCAGGCAGCTCCGTAGTGGGAAACTTCGAAGTCGCTGTGATACAGCTGACGGAAGAAGGTGAGGAAGATTCCGTCGAACAGGACAGCAGATGTCGTCATGATGGCGACCGCTTCAAAAATCTTCTCCCGTGCAATCGGAATGAAGGCTGTTGCCGTTTTAATGAAGAAGTAGCCTGCGGGTAAACCGAGGAAGAAGGCGAAAAAGAGCCAGGGATTCCCCGAGGTGAAAAAGGTATCGCCGATCAGACGGACGCTCATGGCGCCTACGAACCAGAATAAAATCCCGAATAACACAAATCCTCCTGCCTGCCGTTTCGTCAATGGTTTTGTCATGGAAACATCATCCCTTTCTATACGTTTCCTCTATCCTACCGCCTCTTTGTGATCTCTCTGTGAACAAAAAAAAGAACCCTCGGCTTCAGGGTTCTCTCCATCATTCCTCTGCTTGTTTTTTAAGGACATCGACGAAATGGGCGATGATTCTGGCGGTCAACCCCCAGATCACTTTGTCTCCGTAGATATAGAAGTATTCCTCCATCTGCCGTGCCCGCCAGTCGTAATCCTCGCCGCCCGGGATCAGTTCGTACGGGAAGTCTTTCTCCGGCTTCGCCTCAAAGGAGACGTAGTGGATGCGCGGCTTCTCGTTCAGGAAGAAGGAAAGCGGGACGGTGAACACTTCCTGGACTTCTGCCGGATTGTGCACAAGGTCCTCTTCTGTCGTATCGAGGTAGCCGGCATACGCATAGACGATCATGCCGAACGGGGAAATCAAATAGTCGAGCGGGTAGACATCCGACAAGCGTCCGGCATCGATGCCGAGCTCTTCTTCCGTTTCCCGGATCGCCGCCGCTTTCGCACCAGCATCGCCTGGGTCGATTTTACCGCCGGGGAAACAGATCTCGCCGGGTTGGCGCCTCATTTCACTCGACCGGACTTCGAACAGGACGTGCGGCTCGCCGTTTTTCTCGATCACCGGCAGCAGGACAGCGAATTTACGCAGATGCTCGCTTCCGAGAACGGTCGGTTCATGGTCTTTGATTTTATGGAAAATGTTGTGTATCTCCATCATGTCACCTCATTAGTATTCTATCTATACTATAACAGGGAACGAAATAGAATAAAAAAGAGAAACACCGGCACTCCTTTTATCCCTTTTTGTGGATGTGTTTGGAAATGAAAGGATTGCAGGTTACAAGCTTAATGAAGAGAGACGGTAACTTTATGCTTATAACTTTATACCCCTAAGAGAGCCTTCATCTGCAAAATACTTTTCAAAAATGAGTAAAAAGTTTGTCGTAATCTAGTTCAAAAATAACAGGATTATTCACAGAATCTATAAACATCAACCTTTATACCTCCCCTGTCTTTATGATATTCTTGTAATATAGTGTAAAGCTTCTGAAATTTGTATTTCTTTTTTTGTAAAATAGATTGCACTGTCATTTTTTTCATGTATAATGGGGGTTATGTTGATGGATATTGTCACGAAATTTTACCAGGCTTTAAATAAATTGGATATTAAATATGATGAGGAGACGGGACGTTTGTCGAAACCGATCAATTTCGTCGTCTATGACGCACATAGAAAGGTGTCGGCCAAACGACTGTTCATTTTCAAAAACTATTTTCTGATTTTAAGAGAAGAAGAGAATGATACGAGGAAAATCCAGTTCAAGCACATTAAAGGCTTCCAGTATGCGGATAAAGGCGATATCTTCCTATAATATCGTAAGACTTTGAGGTGATCAGGTGAGGAGAAAACGGCTTTCACATGTGGATCTTTCATGTAAAGCGAAATCTGTCAAAACGTTTGATAATGAGGTATATGAACTGAAGGGCTCCCTTGCCGTCAATCAAGACAACGGAAAGATCCAGCCGGTAGCGGATATTTACTACCGGGTGAGAACGGCGGTGAACAGCGACCGCCGCATCGTTGCCAAGCGGAAACATTCGGAGGATGAATTGTACACCTATGTCGAGAAGCGAAAGATGAAGTGAGGAGATCCTTGCTTTTGATAGATGGGTAAGCTTGAAAATGGAAGAAGCGTCAAACGTCAGGGGGATGAATCGATGAAACGATGGATGCTGGTTATGCTTTTCGCCATAGTCGCAGGGATGCTTGCGGCCTGTGGGAGCGGAGAGCCTGTCGAGGAGAAGGAATATGATGCGTTCAAAGAGGAGATTGCCAAGGAGGACTTCACCGGCTTCGCTTATATACTGAGTGATTATGAAGCGGAGGATAACGGATACCTCCCTGTGCTGGAAGAAGTGTTCGAAGAAGAGGGGCAGACGCTCGTCTACTTCAACGATCAACAGGCGTCGGACGACGTACACGAAGTTTTCAACGAAGACAGCAAGAAGAAGGATC
>NZ_ANPF01000119.1:0-3272 GCF_000328325.1 Halobacillus sp. BAB-2008
TTTTTATAATACCAACAATTTTCATAATGCTTTTATATTTATTTGTTATCTTTAAAGAAGAAACGAATGTCTTTGAATATGGAAGGCCCCTAGCTAGCTTCAATATCACTTTTTCAATTGGATTAGGAGCTTACAGATAATATCTTATCTAAATGGGCTTGATGCTTTTTTCATTCTCAGATTACACAGGTTAAAAGAAGAGAAGTTCTACCAGCATAAAGGAGGTCACCAACTTGAGCGTTCCACATGCTCGGTTTGTGTCTTCTTTTTATTGTGAAAAGGAGTGGGTAGCCATGGATAAAAAGACATTGCGTGATTATAATTGGATGATTCACGAGATAAAAAGGCAGAGGGATTTGCTTGAGAATGCAGGAACAAATCTCGTTGCACAGTCGGGTATTGAGTCCGCATTCTCTAAAGCTCAAGGAGAAGTTGGAGATCCGGTGCTCAAGAGGTGGTCCGAAGGGACAAGACACATAAATGGATTAACAAAGTTCTCTATATTTAATAAAAATAAGTGCCATCCAAAGTTTTCAAAGAGCTTACATCCTGACGGTGGATGGCTATTCTGGGCTGGCGGAGGCAGTAGCAAGGGAAGAAACAAATCAAAGGAGGAAGATAACGTGGAGAAAAACGTATTCGTCGTGAATAGTGCGGTAGACGCAGTGGCCGTGGCATAGGCAGTCATTCGAAATAACGGATTCATCAAGCTCCGGAGCAATGCGGGGAGAGAGGAAATGAACGCGGAAGCATTTATATCGTAGGCGGCGGGAAGTACGGGGTGAAAGTTGGTAAAGGAACAGTAGTTGATCTTAGTGGAGCAACTTCAGAGGAGACAGCGGTAAATATGTGTAAAAGATTCGGTTTAATAAAATAAGAATAAATTCAAACTACAAGAAGCCATACTCAGGCTTCTTGTAGTTATATAAGCTTTTATTTATCAGAAGGAGGGGTATCGTAAATGTTTTTTGGAGCGGGCGATAATTTGGGTTTATTTCCATATGGACCAGGATTTCCTACATATCTGAATTGACCTCTTCCATCCGGTGCATAGCCTTGTGCCCACGGCCCTCCTGCATCTGCCTCACCTCTAGAAGTATTGTAAAAATCATAAGAGACCGCTTGTTTTTCTTTTTCTCTTGGGAAAGTTGTCGGAACAACTACATCTCCTGCTGATGCTTCTAACTCTCTAATTGCTTGTATCCACTGGTTTTGATGCGCAGTATCTCTAGCCAATAAGAAACTTAGGGAATCCTTAACTAGCGGGTCATCTGTTAGTTCATAAAGTCGTGCTACTTGTAATCTGCCTGTGATTCTGCAGTTAAGTTAGCTCTGAAATCAGCAAGTAAGTTACCGCTAGATATAATGTAATCAGCTGTCCATCTGTTTCCAACGCTATCTGCTGGCATTGCTCCTAATCCAGATACAATTGCATGCTGAGGGTTCATCCCTCCCATAATAGCAGCTATAGCGGGGTCAGAATGATAGGCACTTTCTTGTTGCTCTAGAGAGGTGTCATCTAGAAGTCGGGCTATCAGAGTGGCCAGTAGTTCCACATGAGCAATTTCTTCAGTCCCTATGTCCATTAACAGGTCCCGGTATTTTTTATTTCCTCTAACATTCATACCTTGAAAGAGATATTGCATCATTACAGAAATTTCTCCCCATTGCCCCCCAAGCACTTCTTGTAATTGCTTAGCGAATATTGGATCAGGCTTACTCACCTTTGCTTCGTACTGTAGCTCTTTAATATGAAAGAACATTTAACCCCTCCTAATTGCTATCCGAGGTTATACTATGTGCCCAAGATAACTCTGTGAATAAATTTAATTTAGATGACCGTATAAAGAAAGGATGTTCACAGATAATACTGCATGTGTACAAAAAAAGGAGATGATAGTATGGGTATTTTAAGTGGTAATCAAGAGAAGCAGCCGTTACATTATGGAGAGGTGTATAGTCTTTGGGGGTATTTATCAACTCTAAAGGGCAATGATGTAAGTTATCAAACCATGTATAACCATGCTGGTGATAAAGATCTTCAGAGGATTATTGAAGAGCTTGTACAAGGGATAAAACAGGAAAGTGAAGAGGTAGAGCAGGTACTTAAAGCTAACGGTGTTGTCTTGCCTCCAACTCCCCCAGAACGTTCCGTAGCAAAAAGTGAGGATATACCAGTAGGAGCAAAAATGAACGATCCTGAAATTAGTGCGGCTATTTCAATGAACATTGCCCAGGGGTTAGTAGCTTGCAGTCAGGCAATTGGACAATCCGCAAGGGAAGACATAGCTATGTTATTCGGAAAGTTCCATATGAATAAAATGCAAGCAGGAGCTAAAGCTCTTAAGTTAAATAAAGACAAAGGGTGGTTAATTGTTCCCCCACTTCATAAATAAGAAAAAAGCAGGCGATTTGCCTGCTTTTTTGTTTTATTTCCCATCATTTTCATCTGGAGAAATCTCTTCAGATGTTTCCACCCTATATTGAGGTATTCGATCTAAATTACTTTGTTTTTCTTTTCCTTTTTCTTCATTTTCTAAACTCCGTGCCACGGACTGGTGAAAAAAGTATTCAAAAATTGTCAAAGATATAGTTGCATATAACGTCGCTTGGAAGACATCATCTCCGACAGTTAGCGCATCGGATATTAAGTAAACGATGGCAAATATTAATACAAAATCACCTAAGGTTGCAGAAGTATTACTTGTTTTTGAGAGAAGGAAAATATCTCCCACCAGGTAAGATACAGCAGTCAATACTAAGCTGATTAAAAACACATTACCAAAGGAAACATCAAAACCCCAACCAAGAATAATTAACAGCACGGCAAAACTGAACAAGAATTTTGTTAGGAACAACTTTGCATGGGTCATTTTAACCCTCCTTTCTGGTATATCCTTAGCGTGGATGTAAAAAAATATCCATATCTCAGTTTTGTAGCAATAAATTACGCAATAAGCATATAGTGTCCTGTAATATAAATTTGATTACTCTTCGTATTTATGCTTCTCTCTAAATTTGGGAGAGGTTTTTTTATGAATAATTTTTTATCGTAGAAATATATTAGATCTGAAAATTATTGCACAAGGTGTGTTTGTTTTGCATATCATTCATTGAGCATGAACATGAGTGGTATCACTTTCCTGGAAGCCTCGTAGCAGTCGAGGCTTTTCACAGTTTTTGAAGATAAAATATACAACTAATGCTTGTGATATATTGCCATACATATGTTTAAACAATTTTCTTATATAAATAATCATCCGTTGACATTA
>NZ_ANPF01000120.1:0-933 GCF_000328325.1 Halobacillus sp. BAB-2008
TAAAATTTGATAAGGTAATCAATGATTTTAAATTTTTTTCCCTTAAAATTAGAAGTAATATAATACGGCGTATAATCAAAATGTTCTGCCATTGAATTCACTCTAGCTTGATTGCTGTGCCATACTATAAAAACATTTTTTTTCATTACATATTCTCTCCTATACTGTGTAAATACTCTCTAATGTCGTTTGTTATCTCTACCCCATTATCAAAAGGTAATGAATCTGTAAACACTACATTCCTTACACTATTAATTCTTTCATTTAATTCTTCCATATCATTTACTACTTCTATTAACTCTTTACTATTAAATAATTGAGCAATTTCCTGTTGATGATCGTCTATATGTTCACCATATTTTTTTAATCTTGGTACAACTATTGGTTTCTTTTTGCCTTTTAAACATGTAATTATAGAGCCAGTACCCCCATGTAAAATAGTTACCTCGCTACTTTGTATAAACTTTTGCATCTCTTCGATTGACAAAAAATCTTTAAAAACAAAGTTTTCACTACTCACTTTATAATGGTATCCACCTGACTGAACAATAACTTTTTCTCGCACTACACCTAATTCACACAAATTATCTAGCTTGTGAATCAATCTATCAAATCTAAACCTTTGAGTGCCTAAAGATACAAATATCAATATAACGTCCCCTTAAATATAGCTTTTTCATAATATTGTAATAATTCTTCAGATTGAACATATGTCCTATTAGATACTCCAAACATGTTAAGCAACTTACCAGTTATTGTGGGAGAATTAACTTTTGCAAAACTCTCTATAAAAATAACTTTGCACTTAAAGAGCTTTGATATAAAACACAAAGGGACTATAGCCCCCGCCCCAGTAGTAATTATCACATTCGGCCGTTCTCTAAAGATAATCTTGAAGCTCTTAAAAATATTTTTTAGGAAAATTAAAATAAA
>NZ_ANPF01000121.1:0-4238 GCF_000328325.1 Halobacillus sp. BAB-2008
CCGCTGACGGTTGCCTTTTTCAGCTGCTTTCTAAAACTTTACATATTGCATTGTCTACCAATCCATCGTATAATTTAGGGCTGTTGGTCTATTACCGCGGTTCGAAACCTCCCGCGATACCAAAACTAAGGAGGAACTAAAATGAGTAACGAATGGATTTGGATAGGCTTTGCCCTTATTAATTTCCTACTATTGATATCTATGTACCGTCTGTTCGGTAAACCCGGGTTGTTCGTATGGATCGGGATGTCAACGGTACTTGCAAATATCCAGGTCGTCAAAACCATCGAACTTTTCGGGCTGAACGCAACGCTCGGGAACATTGTCTATGGGACTGCTTTTCTGGCGACGGATATATTGAATGAAAAATACGGAAGGAAAGACGCACAAAAAGCGGTTTGGATGGGATTCTCCACCCTGATCATCATGACGATGATCATGCAGACAGCACTGCTGTTTGCACCCGGGGAAAATGATATGGCCCAGCCGGCTTTGGAGACGTTATTCGGTATTGTACCTAGAATAGCAATCGGAAGCCTTGCCGCCTATATTGTCAGCCAGTATTTTGACGTTTGGCTTTACTCCAGATTGAAAAAGCTGTTTCCAGCCGATCGTCATCTATGGATCCGCAACAATGGAAGTACGATGATCAGTCAGCTGCTTGATACAGCAATCTTCTGTACCATCGCGTTTTACGGACTGTATCCAGGCGGAATTTTCTTGGAAATCTTCCTGACGACCTATATAATTAAATTTGCAGTGGCGGCGCTTGATACCCCGTTCTTCTATTGGGCTAAGAAGATCAAACCTTCAGAATAGGAGATGTTGCAATGATCGAAGCCTACACAGATGCAGCTTCCGGCGGTGATCCCGGACCGAGTGCCGCAGGGGTTGTTATCAAGAAAAAGAACCAAGTGTACGAGTTTCCTAAATATCTTGGGACTTGGTCCAATCATGAAGCTGAGTTTTTAGCTATCATCCATGCATTAGAAGTATGTGTACACCATTTCCCGGATGAAATCATTTCCATCCGGTCTGATTCTAAGACAGCCGTCGAGACGATTGAGAAGAACTTTACAAAAAACGGTAAGTTTCTTCCGCTCCTTGAACGGATACAAACCCTTCAGGCGTCCTTTCCTTTTGTATTTTATAAGTGGATTCCTGAGAAACAGAATAGAAACGCCGATCGGGTGGCTAAGCAATGCCTGATCCAACATGAGAGTCTGGACCATTAAGGTCAGACTCTTTTTTTTGCAGCTGACCCGCCGACGGAGAGCCGCTGATCAATGTGCCTGTAAGCGTGACGCTTTGTACGGATGGACGGGGCAGCAATTAATTCTAAAATACTGATATAAAAGCTTGGATCGAAATTTTGTTGGACTTTCAGAGTGGTACGTACAGCTATGATCGTCTTCCACTCGGAGGCATTGGTGGAATTCTTTCCAAAATAAATGAAGCGTACGTCTTCATCACTCAATTTGAAGCCCTTCGACCATAGATCTTCTAAGAAATAAGCGAGTGCATGCTTCTTCTCCATAATTCGCTCCTTTTCTTCCTGGAAATCACTATCCTTTGTATTCGTTCGACAATTTCTCTTTTCTTTCTACCAATCATAACAAAAAATAAAAGCCAAGTGGGAATCACCTGGCTGAAATAATTTGTTCCTATTCATCTTTTTTATGATTAGCTGCAGGCGGTATGGGCCGACCCTTCCACCCAGTCAACACCGACCGTGCGGGCTGAAAACCAATTTCCGATAATAAGGAACACCATCCCACTTCGCACCTTCCTCATTGAAAGTGTTTTCCTTAGTGGGTTAGAAATACAGTGGATCCAATGCCTGGCTGTAATAGTTACACACGCTCCCGTAGAGCCCTTTCTTCCGCGGGAATCCTCACCTGTAAAACAAGCAGGTGGAGAAATGGAAATACGAAAGCTGTTACATACGCTTGAAAAAGGACGGGAATGACGAGCAGTTCAAAAAAGACAATCACGTAATTCGGGTGTTTGATGTACCTGTACAGACCTCTGTTAATTGGTTCTTCGTCCGGCAGTACGATAATTCTGGTGTTCCACCTCTTTCCGAGCGTCCCTATACACCAAATCCGGAGCGCTTGTAAGACGATGAACGACAAAAGTGCTGTAAAGAACAGCGGTCCCGGCTCTGGAGCAGGGGTAAGGAGAAAATCTCCAAGCAGGGAAAGAAAGAATAACGTATGAAGAATCAGAAATAAAAAGTAATGACCCTTCCCCCATTCTTTGGCTCCCCGTTCCATCATCCACTCCTTGTTCCGGTCCGCTATTTGAAGCTCTGCCAATCGCTGAACGACTAAGAAGATAAGAATCAACCATAGAAGCAGTTCCATCTTACACCCACTCCAAACTGACGATTTCCGAACTGAATCCAGGTCCAAGGGAAGCCATAAGGGACTTCACTCCCTTATGCGGTCGATCCTGCAGAACCCGGTCTAGGACGAAGTGAACGGTCGGGGACGACATGTTCCCATGTCGGGCAAGGACTTCAGAAGAATGGCGTAAAACGCTTGGATCCAATCCGAAAATCTCTTGATAGCTCTCCAGAACTTTTCTTCCGCCGGGATGCGCAATCAAAAATGGCAGCTCCTCCACTCTCCAACCGTTCCGATCCAATACTTCCTTTGCATGTCCACTCCAAAAATCTCTAACCAATTTCGGAATGCTTTTATTAAAAATAACTTCAAATCCGGTATCTACAATACGCCAGCCCATCACATCCGTACTATGCTTCTTCGTCTTTGAATCGAATCCGGTTATCTTTGGAACAGAACCTCTCCTCTTCTCATTTAATGTTGAAGCGTCCCCGGTCAAGAGAACCGCAGAAGCTCCATCACCAAAAAGTGCGGTGCCTACGAAGTTGCTCACCCGAGGGTCTTTCCTTTGAAAAGTAAGGCTGCAAAGCTCCACACAAATAACAAGGACGTTCCCTTCCGGGTTACCAAGCAGCCATTCGTACGCCTTCCCCACCCCGCTCGTCCCTCCTGCACAGCCGAGGCCGAACAGCGGAGTCCGCTTTACATTTTCCCTCATCCCCATTTCGTTCATGATATAGGTATCGAGCGTCGGCGTTGCTATCCCCGTTGAAGAAACGAATAAGATATGGTCAATCTCCGAGGGAATTACCTTATCCTTCAACAATTCCTTGTTATTCAGACACTTCTCAACCGCACCGATCGAATAACGGAGTGCTTTATCCTGGTATATCTCGTTCCTTTCCTTTAATCCATGCGAGGTACGGAACCAATCGAGAGGCTGAGAAATTGCCGACTCGGAAATATGAGCGTTCTCAAAAATAGGAAGCAATCGTTTCTTCTCATGGGGTTTCAATGGGAAAAGGTCATCGATCATATCCTGTACCGTACTCTGTTTGGCGGAGTAATCCGCTTCCTGAATACCACTTGTTAGTATGTAAGGCATGTTCTTCCGCCTCCTTTTTTCCTTATCATCTGCAAAAAGGAGAAAAATATTCCATTATTCTTCATTCCTGCGTAAAACTAAGAAAGACCCACCTCTAAAAGCAAAAAATAAATATTAGAATAATCAGTATAGTTTAACATTTTAGCAAATTCTTTACATTTTACTCCGTCTCCCTTAAAATGGAATTTGCTATACATATAGAAAGGGGTAGGTCACATGAAGAAATGGTTATTGGCTTTGGGCTTGACCAGTGCCATCGTCGTTGCAGGCTGCAGCTCGGACGACGAATCGGCAGAAGAAAACACGGATCAGACAGAACAAACAGATGAGAAATCCGGCGATGAACAAGACGCTAAAAAAGCCGTCATCGATGCGCAGATGAACATGAAGGACACGTTCCATCCTTATCAAGAAAAGATCACCGCTTATCAAACAGCAGCATCCGCGGAAGAACCGGATGCCGAAGCAGTGAAAGCTGCCGGTGAAGAAGCAAAAACAGCGGCTGATGAAGCAGCTGAGGCCGCTACTGGTTTTGAAGTAGAAGCGGATGTATCCGATGAGGTGAAGACACAGATTGAAGAAGCTGTTCCATCCCTGCAAGCGTACTACGAAGAAGTATCCAAGGCTCTCGATGAGAGCATCGAAGAAGCAGACTTCACAGCAGCCGATGAAAAAGCAGCAGAATTCAATGAAAAGATCGGAAAAGTATTTGAAGATGCTGGACTTGCAGCACCTGATATGATGAAAGAACTTTCCTAAAAACACACCCCCTGGTGCATCTGAGC
>NZ_ANPF01000122.1:0-482 GCF_000328325.1 Halobacillus sp. BAB-2008
AAGCTCGAGCAGAACCTGGCGGAGAAGAACCGTCTTTTCGAGAAAGTATATGAAACGACGCCGTTCACGGTCGATGAAATCATGGAAGAGTATTATGATTACGGTCAGCAGATCGCTTCTTACGTATGCGATACGTCTGTCGTATTGAACGACAGCCTGGATGAAGGCCGCCGTGTGCTGTTTGAAGGTGCGCAAGGGGTTATGCTTGATATCGATCAGGGTACATACCCGTTCGTAACGTCTTCCAACCCGATTGCCGGTGGTGTGACGATCGGTTCCGGTGTCGGACCGTCCAAGATCAAGCATGTCGTAGGTGTGTCGAAAGCGTACACGACTCGTGTCGGTGACGGTCCGTTCCCGACAGAGCTTCACGATGAAATCGGGGATCAAATCCGCGAAGTCGGCCGTGAATACGGTACGACGACCGGACGTCCGCGCCGTGTCGGCTGGTTCGACAGTGTCGTAGTCCGCCACGCACGCCG
>NZ_ANPF01000123.1:0-532 GCF_000328325.1 Halobacillus sp. BAB-2008
CATACCGATCGTCGGATGTACCGGTACGTGCTCCAGGTGTCCGATCTTCTTCATGTTATCTTTGACCTGCTTCTGCTTCATGTCCAGCTGCATTTGATAACTCATGTGCTGAAGCTGGCACCCGCCGCACTGATAGAAAACATCACATGGAGGTTCCACTCTGTCTTCACTTGCTTCTTTCACTTCAAGAATCTTTCCGAATCCGAAGTTCTTTTTCACTTTGACGACCTTGACCGTTGCCGTCTCACCCGGAAGACCATAGGGAACAAACAGAGGATAGCCGTCCACTTTGCCGACCCCGTTCCCCTCATGCGTCAAATCCTCAAACGTAAGCTCGACTGTCTCATTCTTCTCAACCGGCGGTTTCACTTTCGCCATCATTCATCCGTCCTTTTTTTCTATATTCTATACGTAGTTTATCATATCTGACCATTAAGTGCGGAGTCGCCCTGGGAGCTGCGACAAGCATAAGAACATTGATGGAGAAAAGTGCTCTTCCTTTTCGCCGTCGATGGACTTATGACCTCGAGCA
>NZ_ANPF01000124.1:0-2290 GCF_000328325.1 Halobacillus sp. BAB-2008
ATTCTATTATAATATAAAATTACCTATATCGAGATTTTTCTCTTTACATCCTTTATTATATAAGTAAATAACAATAAATGGAAGGGAGCACTATATGGTAAGCACAAACTTTTTGGATGGTAAAATTAAAAGGTTACAAAGAGAAATAAATCAATTAGAAAATAAAAGATCTAAAGCTGTAGATGATGAAGCATCAGCAATCAAGAAAATCAATAGAGCCAACGATACTATAAGTAGATCTAAACAATCGAGCACAATAAAAACTAAAGAAAGAGAAATTCAAAGAGAGAACAATAAAATTCAAAATGCAAAAAAGAAACAAGCAGACTTGTTAACCAAAATTTCTAAAAAAAATACAGAATATAATAAAGCTATGACCGATCTTAATAATGAAAGGCAAAAAGAACAGAACAAGATCTTCAAAGAGCAAGAGAAGAAAATTAATGATTATAAAATACAACAAAACCTCGCCCGAGATGAATTAGCAGTACAAAAAATGGATGAAGACCAACTTAAAGAATATGATGTATTTATTTCCCATTCAGCTAATGATAAAGATAGTTTCGTTAATGATTTAGCAGAAGCATTAAAAGATGCAAACGTAAGTGTTTGGTATGATTCCGATAGTATAGGTTGGGGGAAAAGCATTAGACAAGAAATCGATAATGGACTTGCCTATTCAAAATATGGGATTGTAGTAATTTCTCCTAGCTTTATAGAAAAATATTGGACTAACTATGAGTTGGATGGGATTTTAAGTAAAGAAGGAGCTACTAAGTCACAGATAATATTACCAATTTGGCACAATGTAACTGCAGATCAGGTACAGAAATATAGTCTGTCTTTATCTAATAAACTTGCTTTAAACACTGGCATTAATACTATAGATGAGATAGTTGAAAATGTTAAAAAACTTCTTAACTAGGGATTAAGGGAGACCTATGATTTACTTTTAATTCATCATTAGAAAATATTGCACTGCTATAAACGGGGCGAATTCCTTAATTCAGATTCGCCCCGTTTAGTTCAACAAATCGTTATTCCTCATCGTCATACAATCGATACAGCCCTTTATCTGTTAATTGTTTAATGACTTCTTCTTTATACGGAATATTCCCTTCGATTCGATACAAAACTGTATCATCCAAGATGGATTTCTCTTTAGTAATGGCTGTTTCTTTATGTTTAGCAACACGCTCATTCATTGCTTCTAAACTAGCCTCCTGATTTTTGATAAAAAAGCTTTTAAATACTTGTTGAAGTCATCCTCTGAACAATTATTAACCTTTATAAAGTGTAATTTCAGCTCACTTATTTGCTCCTTATTTAAAATACTAAACGTTCGTCCTATATGGTGAAATGCATGGCATTTTTCACAAATTAAATCTAAACCTTTTAGCATGCACAATAATTCATCTTTGGCATACTCCTCTATTTCGTGAACATGAAGTCTCTTTAACTCTTCAACAGGTGGGGCATGTCCGCAAATAGAACAGGTGTAATTGTGTTCTTCTAATACCTGAGCCCTAATTTTCTTCCATAGTGTTTGTGAAATATTCCTCCTAACAGTATTGCGATGATAAGCAGAGGGTTTTAAGTCGATTTTAAGTTTGAAATTTCTATAATCTGTTTTCATTAACATCCCTTTCTTCATTTATCTAATCAGTTTCTTATTGAATTAACCTGCTTCTTTAGTTATCATATGCCACGATATTCCCTGTTCTTATGTAATAAAGGACTAATGCTCTATTGAACAATCTCCCCCTTATGCGGAAGAATTGAAATCAAGATATTTAAGCATTCTCCTGTATACGCATGTCCGTATTTCACAGCTATTAGGATATGCCTGCCTGTTCATTGACCACCCTGTTAATTTCTCTCATCTTAAATTCTACAATTTGTTTAATTCTTGCTTCAGAGGTATATCCCTGAAAATACTTTTCAATTTCCCATGCCAACATCATCGTTGTATGATCTATATATAAATGGTGAAAATCTCTTCTATATGCATCATTACTTATCGATATATTTTTACTATTTAATAATTCTTTATAAGCTCTATATGTGTACTGCACCAGTTCTTCGTCATATACATCTTGCAACAATATAGTTATATCCCTTAGAGGTGAACCAATTGCAGTCCACTCCCAGTCAATAAACCAAATTTCATTATCGTAACCAAAAACATTCTCAAGGTGAGGATCGCCATGAGTGAGAGTTAAAGGACCTTTTACTGTATATTGACCAAGTTTTAATTTTTGGTAAGCACTTTCTATAAGTTTGGACCAAT
>NZ_ANPF01000125.1:0-2624 GCF_000328325.1 Halobacillus sp. BAB-2008
ATGTAATAAGAAAACGACATAACATATCAACTAGAAAAATAACAAGAACCATTGTATTTGGGGGGTTATCGTTCATTCTATTTTTTGTAACCTCTCTTGATTACCTCTATAATCGATTTGGTAATTCGGATTTTATTTATCAATTTTTCTATAGACTTTACTTGAGTGAATTAAGTTTAGAGGTCTTTACAAGTAATTTGAAGACTATTTTATTTGGTGTTGGTTTAAATAATTATACAGATGTTGTTTCTACTTTAGGTACAGGCTTTGAATACGTAAATCCAGTTCATAATTTATATCTTCTCAATTTGACCGAAGGAGGATTATTTTATTTCTTAGCTTACATCTTTTTAATTGTTTTTATCTCAGTGAAAATGACCATTGTGTTTTTTAAAGGATCATATGGACAATCTGTAATGGCTTTGGGAGTTCTATCGATTTTGATTTGTTTATTTGTATATAATTTTACAGGATGGTCAGGTACTAAAAATCAAATCTATATATTATATTCGATTACTTGCATAATATCATCTAAAGTGTTTTATGACTTTAAAAAAGGAAGTGTTAACAATAATTACTGAAAAGTTTTGTAATGTTATCGAGGATGTTCAAGAGGTTACATTAGTGGGCTATTATGGTCGTAACAATTTAGGTGATGACCTAATGCTAAAGAATATCGTAGGTATTCTTTTGGAGAAAAATATAAGAGTGAATGTTATGTCATTCGGTAGTGTAGATTGGTTAGATGAGTCAGTCAATGTATGTTTGTGGGGAGACACTAAGTTACAAAAAATTAGAAATTTTAACAGGACTACTAAAAAAAGTTCAATAATTATTTTTGGTGGTGGAACTTGTTTTACAGATGAAGATGGAGATGGTTTCTTTAAGTTTATGTCTCTATCGAAGTTGAAGAAAAAGAGAATTGCTTATATTGGTGTAGGTATTGGAAATCTTAAAAGAAAACAAAGTAAGTTAAAGACAAAGCACTTAATAAATGTATCGGATTATATTTCTTTCCGAGATGAAAAATCATATAATATTGCTAAAAAATTCAAGAAGAGTTCTATAGAAAGCATCGAGATTGTAGAGGATCCAGCCAACAAACTACTTGAAAAATACTCATTAAGTAATCAAAACGTAGAATCAAGTGGCCTTGTTGTAGCTTGGAGGAATTTAGAGAGGTATAGTGATACTACTATAGGAAACGATGTTAATACGATATCTAATTTTATACTTGCGGTTTGTAAAGACCATTGTATTCATAAAATCGTTATTATCGATACAGATTCTTATTTCGATTCTACAATAAGCAAAAACATTTATGAAACTTTGAAAAAAAATAAAAAGGTTGATGTGGTGTATAGTAAGAAAGAAAATTTCGAGGAGAAATTAAATATACTTAATTGTTCAAATGTAATTATTACTTCAAGACTTCATGTTGCAGTAGCATCGAAATATATAAATAAACCTTGCTATGTCTACGACTACTCTCCCAAAATAAAATACTTTGTTGAGAATGAAGACACAGCAAATATAAAACTTATATCAAATCAAAAAATTTTAGAATATGTCTAAACTTAACAAGTTACTATTTAATGATGTGTCTATATTGTGGTCTTCTCAACTCATAGCTGTATTTTTAAGTTTTATTACTCAGTTGATGCTTACTAGATATTTTCCAGTAGATGATTATGGTGCATTGTCTACAGCTCTAACTTTAACAACAATATTGGGTACTTTTGCAGCCTTAGGAACCGGACAAAATTGGTTGAGAAATTTTGGTAAAGAAGGTTGGGAAGCTTTCCGTTGGGTAAGACCTACAGTGAAGATAAATTTCTTAAGCATATCTTTTTCTTCGTTAATTTGTGTCTTACTGCTTTTATTGTCTGATGTCTCACAGCTGACTAAACAAATTTCATTATTGTTTATATTTGTAATTTTAAGTCGTGGATTATCTTCTTTAGCTGAAGCTACTTATCAGTTAGAAGAAGAATTTAAAAAACTTTCATTAATTAAATCTTTATTGCATATTTTTAGGTTTATTACAGTTTTGGTTGTATTAATTTATTCAAACAATATTATGGATGTAGCAATAGGATACACTATATCCTCCATAATTTTATCTTTGATTTTCATAGGGATAATTAAGAGAACATATTCGTTCAAAATTGTTTTAAAGGGGCATGGAAAACAAAAATATATAGAAGAAAAATATACCATAAAACTCTAAAGCAGACATTTATACATATGATACCGTATTCAGCCGCATCAATATTTTTTATGATTTACACTCAAGGGAATATCTTTATTACAAACACTGTTTTGGGTGATGAAAGTTCAGGAATATACTTCGTTGCATTTTCAGTCATGAATGTAATCTATTTATTTCCAGTTACTTTTTATCAATCGTATTTAATTCCTAAAGTTCATAGATGGATAAATCGTGATAAAGGTAAGGTTGATATTATATATGAATTTGGATCTAGCTTAGCCGTTCTTATAGGTATAATCGCTTTGACTCCCCTAGTAGCGTTATCAATGTATATAATACCCTTACTCTTTGGTGAAGATTATATATATTCTAGTTTAATAGTTATAATATTATCCATTACTATTCCATTCAG
>NZ_ANPF01000126.1:0-1435 GCF_000328325.1 Halobacillus sp. BAB-2008
TCCCCTATCAATCAATATTTCTTAATATATTTTACCAACAGAGATAACCTTTTACTATATAATCTACAAGAAATACCAAAGAAGGTTAACTTATAGGAAATTATCCTCACCAGAAAAACGAAGAGCAAGGGAAGTGGGAGATCGAAAAGAGGATTTGAAGAATTACCTGTATCGTCAAGGAGTTTTTAAGTCACCGGATGGTCGTGACATTCAGAAGCTAAGCTATTTTCCTTGGAGCATACCGTCATTAATATAAAGGCTAATATTCCAAAGAAAATCAATAAATCACAAAAGAGTGATCCAATGAGGATCACTCTTTTATGAAATCAACGTAGTGTGTGTCTGAAATTTTCTCTTTGCTACTTATGATAAAAATTCCTCGTTTTTTAGCAACAAATTTAAGGGTTTCTGCTTCGTTAAGCATTAGGGGGGATAGTGTTCCGCATGAAACTTCATCCACTATAAAATGGTACAATCCAATGATTTTTTCATCGCTTAATTGGTTGTATGGCATATTTTCCCTCCATAGGTTATGACTTTATATTTTAAATGCTATCTTATTCTCTTTCGGATATTAAACACCCTTTTGTCGAATTAGTTGAACAAAATAAAATGATTACGAAGGTGCGGGCATAATGATTCAATTTACTGTATTAGGAGAACCTGTGGCTCCAGCATAAAAAAAGCCAGAGCAATGTTGCTCTAGCGATTATTAGAGGGGGACTCACCACAAAGGTTTAATTGCAGTCAAAGCATTTAATAGGTGTTGGTGAGCCAACTTCAACCAGTATTTCCATAAGGTCAATTAAATAAACATTCATTTGCCCTTTATCCCTAAAAATAAGAGAATACTCCCCAACTACTAATCCTTTTTTTATTGAATGCCTTTGATATAGGGTCAAAATGTTATCTAGTTCTTGGGAGATACTAACGACATAATCATAATCAGCTTTATTTAGATAAGCATTGTACATTTTTTGCCTTTTTCTCTCGATGCGTTTCTTAAGGAAGATACAAGAGCACATGGTTATCCTCCTGATGGGTGTACTAAAAAGTCGAGAGCATTGCTCTCAACTAGAATGTGGTAATTTAATTATATCAGGGGGGTACTTTATGCTACTGAACCAACTGTAGATAGAAATAAGTGATGAGGATATTAATATAGAATTGGATATTCACGAGGGTAACAGGCCGATTTGTGATGTACATTGCGCAGGAAGAGCCAAAATGACAACCAGATTCGGGGAGACATAAGTCATTACGCACCAGGAGAAGGTTAAAAGAAATAGGTATGATTAAGAGAGGATTTTTTAAACTTGCAGGATGGAGATCGTCTTGATTTGAATAATCTTAAATAAATGGGATGAATGTTGTGAATGTTTTTATGGTAATGCTAAATAAGTTATGGAAACGAGCTTTTGGTATATTGTTTTTT
>NZ_ANPF01000127.1:0-3245 GCF_000328325.1 Halobacillus sp. BAB-2008
ACCAATGAATCAGTATCTATGTTCAAATACAGCCCCCCTACCTAACTTCATTCTTCACCTATTGCCCCCGTTACTATAAGACTCGATCTCAAGATAATTGATCAAGAAACAGAATTTATCTGTTGTATTACTGTAGGTATTTCATCTAATTCATCAATAACATATTCTGCTTCTACTTCATTCCATTGATGATCCCTTTTCCAGATACCTATCATTCCACCATCCTGGGCTGCTCTCACATCTTTCTCTGGATGATCCCCTATAAAAACACACTCCTTCGGATACACCTTCAGCCTCTCCGATGCTCTTTTAAAAATGATTGGATCAGGCTTTTTTACTCCTTCCCACTCTGATATAAGAATAGAATTTATGTAGCTGTCAATTTTCAAAGCCTTTATGTTATCCATTTGGAACTGACCTTTTCCATTAGTTATCATTCCAATAAGATAGTTATCTTGTTTCAATTTCCCCAGCGTTTCTAAGAGTTTTGGGAACGGTACGCAGTTTTCTTTGAAGTAAGTTAAATAATCCTCTAGTAGTTCCTCCCATGTAATCCCTTGAATAGAAAATTCATTTATTAATTGCTTATACACCTTGTCCTTCCAAACATATCCACGATTATCTAGTTCAATAAACCTCCGGATGTACTCTTCTTTCGGTATATGATTCAGTGACTCATTCAATCGCTCAAATTGTTCAGCTATAAAAACCTTTACTGATTCATCTCTGTTCAATAAAGTCCCATCTAAATCAAAAATAACTGCTTTAATAATATTAGTCCCCCTTTTGGTTTTATTTCTGAAATTATAAATACAGAAGGTTGTTGAAGAAAAGCCCCCTTTACATGAAGACTCGAATCCAAGAGGTTTTTACGATTTGTCTCTACGCCCCAGCTTTTCTATATTAGGAAAAATAAAGTACCAGGAAATAAAGCCTCCTATCGTTAATCCTATTACGGTTGACCACTCTATTCTCCCATATATAAAATATCCGAAGAGAATAGCAACTATTGCAAAAACAAGGGCAGCGATAATACCATCTTTAGTTCTTTTGTTCATTTTTGCAATCCTCCTTCTCCTCCTTATATTTAATAATATGCCTTAGTTCTTATAGTTTTTGGATCCTTTAAGTATTACAGGATAGCCCCCGTTACAGGAAGACTCGATTTCAAGATAATCTAAAAAACTCACATAATATACAATAAAATAAATCACTATTCTTGCGACAACATTTTTTTAATTATTCTTATTTGTCCTCTATGATTAATTTCATCTTCAAAAACGTGAAACCAAATGAAGTAGTTGTTAGAGGAGTATTTGTCCCATAGTCTGTTTTCATATAACCAATCATCAGTCAACGTTGCAAATTTCTGAAGTGTTTTATGTCTTACTTCTTCAAGTTTTGTGATATAAAACTCTAATGGATATCCTTTAATGTCTCTTCTTCCTTTTTCTCCAAGACTATATGGGGATCCCATTCCAACATTTCCTGTTCATTTGGTCTGCGACCTTCAAAAATTTCTATTTGAAATCCTATCTCTACAGCAGCTATATGTAATAAGAGCGCTCCAATACTATTGCCGTCCTTACTTGGCAAAAAATCCAACTCAGAGATTGTTAACCCTGATGCAGCTTCTAACGTTGTTTTTCTTGCATAGTTCATTTGTGACACAAGGTGACCGATTTGTGGAGTAAATCCTTTTAATGGCTCTATTTTTACTTCCAATTGTAACAATTCCCCTTTCCTAATCGATAAGTTCTAGTAGGGAGTCTGACTAATACCTCTTAATTAAACTATAGCCCTCTTTACCAGAACACTTTTTTTCAAGATAAACCCAACAGGATTTGTATTTGAAGAAAATATTGGCCCTTAATCTACTGAGTTTTTCAAGTTATGGTTTTGTTTATGACGATCAATAGCTAGATCAATCAACTTCTCAATGAGTACAGGGTAAGGAATGCCACTAATTTCCCATAGCTTTGGGTACATACTTATCTTCGTGAACCCAGGGAGAGTATTGACCTCATTGATTACAAGGGATCCATCCTCCTTCAGAAAATAGTCGACTCGTGCCAACCCCTGGCATTCTAAAATCTCAAATGCTTCTATAGATTGCTCCTGTATCTTCTTCTTAAGCTCCTCACTTAGATCAGCAGGAATTTTTAATACCGCACCATTTTCATCAATGTACTTTGTTTCATAAGAATAAAAATCACCATTAGGAAGAATTTCTCCAGGCAAAGAAGCTTGGGGGTTTTCATTACCTAGAACACCACATTCTATTTCCCTGCCTATAACATTTTCTTCAAGCAGCACTTTATGGTCATATAACATGGCCATTTTTAATCCTTCTATGTAATCCTTTTCACTTCTCGCCTTACTCACACCAACGGAAGAACCTTGGTTGGCAGGTTTGATAAAGAAAGGTGTTCCAAGTTTCTCTTTGACTTCATAAAATGAAGGATGATTTTTAGCTGATTTTTTAACTGATACCCAGTCAGCTACTTTGTATCCTGATGCTTGTAAAAGTCTTTTAGCTATATCTTTATCCATACATATAGCCGAGCTAAGCACGTTGGGCCCAACACAAGGAATGTTGGCCATACGGATCATGCCCTGAACACTTCCATCTTCTCCTGATGGGCCGTGAAGGATAGGGAAAATGACATCTAATTGTTCCAATGCTTCAGAGCTGTTGATGTTTAAAATCTGATTATTTACTCTACCAGGAACTACAGCAATAATCTTATTTGTTTTGTTAAGTTCAATTAGCTTTGGATTGTCGTCATTAATTAAGTAATTTGTATTGTTATTGAGGTGCCAATTTCCTTGTTTATCAATACCAACAAGGGTGACATCATATTTATCATGGTCTATAGCTTCCATAATGTTTTTAGCTGATTGTAAAGATACTTCATGCTCGGAGGACTTACCACCAAAAAGTAATCCAACTTTAATTTTATCCAAGTTTCTCTACCCCTTTACTCTATATTGAATTCCATTTATTTCAATTACTTCTTAACTAATCATAACAAATAAGCGATTAACTTAAATAGCTAATCGCTTTGATTTTGGCAGTAAATACAAGAAGCGTTTATTGAAGAATTGCCCCCGTTTCATTAAGACTTTAATTCAAGATATATTAAGCAAAATTTCAACGAACGCTTCCGTTAGCACAAAAATGAATACTGTGTCACTACGGTTTAATCAAGAAGAAGATTGCAACTGCAATAAGTATTGGTGTT
>NZ_ANPF01000128.1:0-789 GCF_000328325.1 Halobacillus sp. BAB-2008
GTTTATTTTATTACAAAAAGGTTACATACAATATATACCAAATGAGGGGTGATTATATTTTGAAGAAAATGTTTTTGTTACCCGTATTTTTCATTGTTTTATTTTTTGCATTGATTAGCTTTGGAACTTCAGCATCTGCATCGATTAGTACAACAGAAAATTCTGATGAATATACTGAAAACTTAATGGGACTTAATATAGTAATTCCGTATAAGAAGTCTGAGGTGAGTATTGAGAAATTTGAGGAGCCTTTAAAGGAAAAGTTATTCATCTATGATAAGGAGACTAATGAATTATTAAAAACCTTCACTGTTAAAGAAGAAATACCTCTATCTACACAAGATGTTAGTGCCCAAGATACATTTTTAACTGTCAGCGAATCACGAATAGATAATGATTTAGAAAGTACTTTGAGCGCACGCCTTGTAATAGAAGGATCAGGTTCCTTTAGACAAATTAATGAAGTAAGAGATACTTTCTGGCAAACATCTAGTGGAAATCACCAGCTAGTCAATAGAACATCTGATGCTATATCAACAACTGGTTCTTTTCCTACAACTGAAATTGAGGTGACTGGAGCTGCAACAATTGAAGTAGAAACTACTTATGAAGCATCCGCAGGATTTGAAGCAGCTGGATTTAGTGTATCTGGTGGAACAGGCGGCTCATATTTTGCTAGAAAAGATATTGCCGAAGGCTTTACTGAAAGAACATACTAAAGAATCAGGTTATAAAGTGGGTAGGAAATTCCTACTCTCTTATATATATTAGGAATGCACCTTTAACATT
>NZ_ANPF01000129.1:0-764 GCF_000328325.1 Halobacillus sp. BAB-2008
AAATATTTTAAATGAATTGAATCTTTCTTTTTACATTTATGAAAACGATAATGATCTCATAGGTTTATCTTACAAGGGGACTCATTTCGTTTTTGTAAGTGATTCCAGTCCTTTAAATATGTATTTTAACTACCAAGAAAAGAACTACAATGCATTAAAACGAATAATTAACCAGGAAATAACTGTAGATGAAATAATTAATGAGATAGAGATACTAACCAGCCTATTGTATAAGGTACAAGAAAAAGCTAATAAGTACAAAAGGTTTTATCAAAATTTAAGGTGGTTAAAAATTGAGGGTTTCAGAACTAATATTCTCTTAACCAAGCATTATTTTAATGCAAAAAAAGTGAATTAATAAATGATTTAGCTATTCTTGTTGCTCAAAAAGATCTTAACTTAAAATTAAAAGATCCTTTTGGTTTTTACCACTTCATTTAATAAATGTAAAATATCAACACTATTACTTAGTTTCCACAGGTAATGGGCGGCAAGGTTTAAGGATTTCCTTAAAAACCCCCGTTACGTAAAAAAGCTACCAAACTAGAGAGATTATTTCCTTTTATAAGGAAGTAGTCTCTTTTTGTTTATAATACTGTTTTAGCGTGGCAGAGTGCCGGGGTTCTGTCATCTTATGATAAAACAAATAAATAGGTGAATAATGTATAATCAACAGACCTGTAGGCTCGACCTTTAAACTATTACCAGTATAACCTATTACAACTAATAATCTAGAATTTGAATTCTTGATTAGAGTTTATAGG
>NZ_ANPF01000130.1:0-818 GCF_000328325.1 Halobacillus sp. BAB-2008
AATAAACCAAATTTCATTTTCGTAACAAAAAACATTCTCAAGGTGAGGATCGCCATGAGTGAGAGTTAAAGGACCTCTTACTTTATAATCACCTAGTTTTAATTTTTGGTAAGCATATACGATAAGAGTGGACCAATCAGACGCCCATTCGTGTCTTGCATCCAATGACTTTAATTGTTCAATGGCCCATTCAGACCATTCATATGTTATAGAGTGAGTATTCAGGGTTAGAGTTGTTTGATCAATCTTTAAGCTATGTAGATAAGAGAGGCGTTGGAGAATAGATACAATCGACTCCTTTTTACTATGTAAAGGTAATCCTATAAAATCATCTTTCAAAGGCCTTCCTAAATCAACCATAAGAATGGCTTGAGGTTTAGACTCCCACCATTTAACCAGCTTCATAAATGGCTGCAGGTTATTTTCTAACTTCTTATATACTTCTATTTCATTGTTTCTCCCCTCAGCAAATTCCTTATAAATGAATTTTTTCTTATTCTCATTCTGATTAATAATTTCAAATCGGGAAATATCACCCGCATGTGCACCAGTAATGTTTTCTATATGAATGGGTACCTCTTTAATTTCTTCCAATCTCTTTTTAAGGTGCTCCAAAAATAATCATCCTTTCATTCAGTTGGTTAACTTCCGTTTGTTCATTCCAATTATTTCAAATTCACCTTAAAACAACAACAAAACTTGTAAAAAGGGCTTATCCATTATTAAGGATAAGCCCACGTTTCATTAAGACTTTAATTCAAGATATATTAAGCAAAATTTCAACGAACGCTTCCGTTAGCACAAAAATGAATACTGTG
>NZ_ANPF01000131.1:0-1103 GCF_000328325.1 Halobacillus sp. BAB-2008
AAAAGTGTTTGACTTGCTCATTTTGCACACCGAATGTGCTTGTTTGAATTCTCTCTATATAATAGAAAGAATGTTTGACGTACTGGTTGGTTCGTTCAGTTTTCAAAGATCAAAATAAATGGTGGAGCCTAGCGGGATCGAACCGCTGACCTCCTGCGTGCAAAGCAGGCGCTCTCCCAGCTGAGCTAAGGCCCCGTTATTAAGGAATGGTCGGGAAGACAGGATTCGAACCTGCGACCCCTTGGTCCCAAACCAAGTGCTCTACCAAGCTGAGCTACTTCCCGTTATAATGGCGCGCCCGAGAGGAGTCGAACCCCTAACCTTCTGATCCGTAGTCAGACGCTCTATCCAATTGAGCTACGGGCGCATATATATCGTATGGTGCCGAGGGCCGGACTCGAACCGGCACGGTGGAAACCCACCGCAGGATTTTAAGTCCTGTGCGTCTGCCAATTCCGCCACCCCGGCCTGGCATCTATGTTTTCACCTATGTTGTAAGTATCATTATAACTAGCTCTAATGTATCATTGGAGCGGAAGACGGGATTCGAACCCGCGACCCCCACCTTGGCAAGGTGGTGTTCTACCACTGAACTACTTCCGCATTAAAGTGCGGGTGGAGGGACTTGAACCCCCACGCCGTGAAGCACTAGATCCTAAATCTAGCGTGTCTGCCAATTCCACCACACCCGCAAAAACATGGTGAGCCATGAAGGGCTCGAACCTTCGACCCTCTGATTAAAAGTCAGATGCTCTACCAACTGAGCTAATGGCTCTCAATGTAACTAGCACTTTAATTTTTTAAGTTAGCTTTATGAGGCAACTAATGGTGCCGGCCAGAGGACTTGAACCCCCAACCTACTGATTACAAATCAGTTGCTCTGCCAGTTGAGCTAGGCCGGCTAACTTAAATGAAAATGGTGGAGGATGCAGGGTTCGAACCTGCGACCCCTTGCTTGTAAGGCAAGTGCTCTCCCAGCTGAGCTAATCCTCCGGATTTAATTAGGCTTGGCAGCGTCCTACTCTCACGGGGATCTACCCGACTACCATCGGCGCTGAAGAGCTTAACTGCTGTGTTCGGCATGGGAACAGGTGTGACCTCTT
>NZ_ANPF01000132.1:0-460 GCF_000328325.1 Halobacillus sp. BAB-2008
GTTTGTTTAAAACTTTCGATGTTTGATGTCTTGTCATCAATCGTTTCATCGTTAGATGATACGATGATTCCTTATCCAGTTTTCAAGGTTCACGCCCTATATTCAGGGTTGAATATAAAACACAATCAAATCATTGTGTTTGGTATATCATTTAAATGGTGGAGCCTAGCGGGATCGAACCGCTGACCTCCTGCGTGCAAAGCAGGCGCTCTCCCAGCTGAGCTAAGGCCCCGTTTTTTGAATGGTGGGCCTGAGTGGACTTGAACCACCGACCTCACGCTTATCAGGCGTGCGCTCTAACCAGCTGAGCTACAGGCCCATTCAATTCTTAGAAGAGTATCTTTCGATCTCTCAAAACTGAACAACCAACCAAGTACGCTTCCGTTCTAAATCCTTAGAAAGGAGGTGATCCAGCCGCACCTTCCGATACGGCTACCTTGTTACGACTTCACCCCAATCA
>NZ_ANPF01000133.1:0-4974 GCF_000328325.1 Halobacillus sp. BAB-2008
TGTGGCAGCGTCCTACTCTCACGGGGATCTACCCGACTACCATCGGCGCTGAAGAGCTTAACTGCTGTGTTCGGCATGGGAACAGGTGTGACCTCTTCGCCTTCACCACCACATCAATATACTATTGAGGTGAACCCTCAAAACTGAATAAGGAAACATCTTTATCGAAAGAAACGTTTTTCACGCGATCTATGATCAGATAGATAAGTCATCGATCCATTAGTATCCGTCAGCTCCACGTGTCACCACGCTTCCACCTCGGACCTATCAACCTCATCGTCTCTGAGGGATCTTATTTGCTCGAAGGCAAAGGGAAATCTCATCTCAAGGGGGGCTTCATGCTTAGATGCTTTCAGCACTTATCCCGACCACACGTAGCTACCCAGCTATGCTCCTGGCGGAACAACTGGTACACCAGCGGTGTGTCCATCCCGGTCCTCTCGTACTAAGGACAGCTCCTTTCAAATTTCCAACGCCCACGACGGATAGGGACCGAACTGTCTCACGACGTTCTGAACCCAGCTCGCGTACCGCTTTAATGGGCGAACAGCCCAACCCTTGGGACCGACTACAGCCCCAGGATGCGATGAGCCGACATCGAGGTGCCAAACCTCCCCGTCGATGTGGACTCTTGGGGGAGATAAGCCTGTTATCCCCGGGGTAGCTTTTATCCGTTGAGCGACGGCCCTTCCATGCGGTACCGCCGGATCACTAAGCCCGACTTTCGTCCCTGCTCGACTTGTAGGTCTCGCAGTCAAGCTCCCTTGTGCCTTTACACTCTGCGAATGATTTCCAACCATTCTGAGGGAACCTTTGGGCGCCTCCGTTACTCTTTGGGAGGCGACCGCCCCAGTCAAACTGCCCACCTGACACTGTCTCCGGACCGGATCACGGTCCTGGGTTAGAATGTCCGTACAGCCAGGGTAGTATCCCACCAGCGCCTCCACCGAAGCTAGCGCTCCGGCTTCTAAGGCTCCTACCTATCCTGTACAAGCTGTACCAACATTCAATATCAGGCTACAGTAAAGCTCCACGGGGTCTTTCCGTCCTGTCGCGGGTAATGTGCATCTTCACACATAGTATAATTTCACCGGGTCTCTCGTTGAGACAGTGCCCAAGTCGTTGCACCTTTCGTGCGGGTCGGAACTTACCCGACAAGGAATTTCGCTACCTTAGGACCGTTATAGTTACGGCCGCCGTTTACTGGGGCTTCGGTTCAACGCTTCGCTTACGCTAACGCATCCCCTTAACCTTCCAGCACCGGGCAGGTGTCAGCCCCTATACTTCGCCTTACGGCTTCGCAGAGACCTGTGTTTTTGGTAAACAGTCGCTTGGGCCTTTTCACTGCGGCTCCTCGGCAGAGGAGCACCCCTTCTCCCGAAGTTACGGGGTCATTTTGCCGAGTTCCTTAACGAGAGTTCTCCCGCTCACCTTAGGATCCTCTCCTCGCCTACCTGTGTCGGTTTGCGGTACGGGCACCTCTTTCCTCACTAGAGGATTTTCTTGGCAGTGTGAACTCAGGAGCTTCGGTACTATAGTTCCCTCCCCATCACAGCTTGACGTTATGCCGGACGGATTTGCCTATCCGACCGTCTCACTGCTTGGACGTGCACATCCAATGGCACGCTCTCCTTATCCTCCTGCGTCCCCCCGTCGTTCAAACGGAAAGGAGGTGGTACAGGAATATCAACCTGTTGTCCATCGCCTACGCCTTTCGGCCTCGGCTTAGGTCCCGACTAACCCTGAGAGGACGAGCCTTCCTCAGGAAACCTTAGGCATTCGGTGAAAGAGATTCTCACTCTTTTTTCGCTACTCATACCGGCATTCTCACTTCTAAGCGCTCCACCAGTCCTTACGGTCTGACTTCACGGCCCTTAGAACGCTCTCCTACCATTGATCCTACGATCAATCCGCAGCTTCGGTGGTGTGTTTAGCCCCGGTACATTTTCGGCGCAGAGTCACTCGACCAGTGAGCTATTACGCACTCTTTAAATGATGGCTGCTTCTAAGCCAACATCCTGGTTGTCTAAGCAACTCCACATCCTTTTCCACTTAACACACACTTTGGGACCTTAGCTGGCGGTCTGGGCTGTTTCCCTCTCGACTATGAACCTTATCACCCACAGTCTGACTCCCAGAACAAAGTCTATGGCATTCGGAGTTTGACTGAATTCGGTAACCCGATAGGGGCCCCTCGTCCAATCAGTGCTCTACCTCCATGACTTTCTATTCTGAGGCTAGCCCTAAAGCTATTTCGGAGAGAACCAGCTATCTCCGTGTTCGATTGGCATTTCACCCCTACCCACACCTCATCCCCGCAATTTTCAACTTGCGTGGGTTCGGGCCTCCAGTCAGTGTTACCTGACCTTCACCCTGGACATGGGTAGATCACACGGTTTCGGGTCTACGACCGCATACTCACTCGCCCTATTCAGACTCGCTTTCGCTGCGGCTCCGCTTCTGCTGCTTAACCTTGCATACGGTCGTAACTCGCCGGTTCATTCTACAAAAGGCACGCCATCACCCATTAACGGGCTCTGACTACTTGTAGGCACACGGTTTCAGGATCTCTTTCACTCCCCTTCCGGGGTGCTTTTCACCTTTCCCTCACGGTACTGGTTCACTATCGGTCACTAGGGAGTATTTAGCCTTGGGAGATGGTCCTCCCGGATTCCGACGGAATTTCACGTGTTCCGCCGTACTCAGGATACACTCCGGAGGGAGAAAGGTTTCGACTACAGGGCTGTTACCTGCTCTGGCTGATCGTTCCAGATCGATTCATCTACCTTCCTCCTTGGTAACTCCAAAGGAGTGTCCTACAACCCCAAGAGGCAAGCCTCTTGGTTTGGGCTGATTCCGTTTCGCTCGCCGCTACTTGGGAAATCGCATTTGCTTTCTCTTCCTCCGGGTACTTAGATGTTTCAGTTCCCCGGGTCTGCCTTCTTATACCTATGTATTCAGCATAAGATCCTGCTCCATTACGAACAGTGGGTTTCCCCATTCGGAAATCTCCGGGTCAAAGCCTACTTACGGCTCGCCGGAGCATATCGGTGTTAGTCCCGTCCTTCATCGGCTCCTAGTACCAAGGCATCCACCGTGCGCCCTTATTCACTTAACTATCGTCGTGAAAAGACGTTTGTTTAAAACTTTCGATGTTTGATGTCTTGTCATCAATCGTTTCATCGTTAGATGATACGATGATTCCTTATCCAGTTTTCAAGGTTCACGTAGTTCAGAGAAATCTTTCGATCTCTCAAAACTGAACAACCAACCAAGTACGCTTCCGTTCTAAATCCTTAGAAAGGAGGTGATCCAGCCGCACCTTCCGATACGGCTACCTTGTTACGACTTCACCCCAATCATTGGTCCCACCTTCGGCGGCTGGCTCCAAAAGGTTACCTCACCGACTTCGGGTGTTACCAACTCTCGTGGTGTGACGGGCGGTGTGTACAAGGCCCGGGAACGTATTCACCGCGGCATGCTGATCCGCGATTACTAGCGATTCCGGCTTCATGCAGGCGAGTTGCAGCCTGCAATCCGAACTGAGAATGGTTTTATGGGATTTGCTACACCTCGCGGCTTCGCTGCCCTTTGTACCATCCATTGTAGCACGTGTGTAGCCCAGGTCATAAGGGGCATGATGATTTGACGTCATCCCCGCCTTCCTCCGGTTTGTCACCGGCAGTCACCTTAGAGTGCCCAACTGAATGCTGGCAACTAAGATCAGGGGTTGCGCTCGTTGCGGGACTTAACCCAACATCTCACGACACGAGCTGACGACAACCATGCACCACCTGTCACTTGGTCCCCGAAGGGAAATCCCTATCTCTAGGGAGGTCCAAGGATGTCAAGACCTGGTAAGGTTCTTCGCGTTGCTTCGAATTAAACCACATGCTCCACCGCTTGTGCGGGCCCCCGTCAATTCCTTTGAGTTTCAGCCTTGCGGCCGTACTCCCCAGGCGGAGTGCTTAATGCGTTAACTTCAGCACTAAGGGGTGGAAGCCCCCTAACACCTAGCACTCATCGTTTACGGCGTGGACTACCAGGGTATCTAATCCTGTTTGCTACCCACGCTTTCGCACCTCAGCGTCAGAAACAGACCAGAGAGTCGCCTTCGCCACTGGTGTTCCTCCACATATCTACGCATTTCACCGCTACACGTGGAATTCCACTCTCCTCTTCTGTCCTCAAGTTCCCCAGTTTCCAATGACCCTCCACGGTTGAGCCGTGGGCTTTCACATCAGACTTAAGGAACCGCCTGCGCGCGCTTTACGCCCAATAATTCCGGACAACGCTTGCCCCCTACGTATTACCGCGGCTGCTGGCACGTAGTTAGCCGGGGCTTCCTCGTTAGGTACCGTCAAGGTACCGCTCTATTCGCACGGTACTTGTTCTTCCCTAACAACAGAACTTTACGATCCGAAGACCTTCATCGTTCACGCGGCGTTGCTCCGTCAGACTTTCGTCCATTGCGGAAGATTCCCTACTGCTGCCTCCCGTAGGAGTCTGGGCCGTGTCTCAGTCCCAGTGTGGCCGTTCACCCTCTCAGGTCGGCTACGCATCGTCGCCTTGGTGAGCCGTTACCTCACCAACTAGCTAATGCGCCGCGGGCCCATCTGTAAGTGATAGCGAGAAGCCATCTTTCAACTTTCCTTCATGCGAAAGAAAGTGTTACCCGGTATTAGCCCCGGTTTCCCGGAGTTATCCCGATCTTACAGGCAGGTTGCCCACGTGTTACTCACCCGTCCGCCGCTCGTTCCACGAGCGTCACCCCGAAGGGATCAGCTCGCTTCCCGCGCTCGACTTGCATGTATTAGGCACGCCGCCAGCGTTCGTCCTGAGCCAGGATCAAACTCTCCATAAAAGTGTTTGACTTGCTCATTTTGCACACCGAATGTGCTTGTTTGAATTCTCTCTATATAATAGAAAGAATGTTTGACGTACTGGTTGGTTCGTTCAGTTTTCAAAGATCGA
>NZ_ANPF01000134.1:0-1298 GCF_000328325.1 Halobacillus sp. BAB-2008
CATTTCTATGAATAAATGGAGTAAAGAAGAAAAGTTAAGCATTGTGTGGAGATATCAAAACGAAAACATCAGTATACGAGGACTTTCCGAAGAACTCGATATCGATAATTCTTCGTTACGATATTGGGTCAAATTGTTTGAGTATCATGGGAATCAAGCTTTTCACTTTCCCTATACAAACTACCCTCCTGCCTTTAAACTGAAGGTAATTAACTATATTCAGGAAACAGGAGCCTCCATACGTGAAGCTTCCGCTCTCTTTCACATTCCAGACTTCTCCATGGTTCGCCGATGGATCGTGAAGTGGAAACAGGGCGGCCTGGCGGCCTTGGGTCCTGCACAGGAGGATCAACTACTTATGGCTAAGGACAAATCCAATAAACCGTCTCGTTCTTTCAAATCGATAGAAGAAGAAATCGAATACCTACGCATGGAGAACGCTTATCTAAAAAAATTAAATGCCTTAGTCGAAGAGGAAACCAAGAACCAACCGAAAGGCAAAAAGCCCAAACGGTCTTCGAACTAAGGCACGCCTTCCCTGTATATAAACTCGTCAAGGTAGCTGGTATCCCCCGTAGTACTTACTACTATCACGTGAAGCAGATGGGGAAAACAGATCCTGATCGTGAGCTGAAAGAAAAGATCACGGAAATCTTCCATCAATCTGATAGGAAATACGGGTATCGTCGGGTTCAAAATCAGTTGGAGAATGAAGGTATTCATGTGAATCATAAAAAAGTTTACCGCCTGATGAAAGAGTTAGGCCTTCGATGCCAAGTTCGCATGAAGAAATACCATTCTTATAAAGGGAAAGTCGGTTAAGTAGCCGATAATCTCTTGAATAGGGAATTTACAGCTTCGAAACCGAATCAGAAATGGGTAACGGATATTACGGAGTTTAAATTGTTTGGTGAAAAACTCTATCTTTCTCCCATTCTGGACTTATTTAATGGTGAAATCATTACGTATACGATCGGGTTGCGCCCTACGTACGCCTTGGTAGCGGAAATGTTGGAGAACGGCCTTCAGCGTTTGAACCCGGAAGACGAATTAATGATGCATTCCGACCAGGGATGGCATTATCAAATGCGTCCCTATCGAGAACGTCTTCAAGAGGCAGGCATCACCCAAAGTATGTCTAGAAAAGGGAACTGTCACGATAATGCCGTGATAGAAAACTTCTTCGGCATCATGAAATCAGAGCTTTTATACTACAAAGAATTTGAAAGTATCGAGCACTTCAAAGAGCAACTGGCAGCGTTTATGGATAATTATAATCATCAAAGATTAAGTCGAAA
>NZ_ANPF01000135.1:0-373 GCF_000328325.1 Halobacillus sp. BAB-2008
GTTCACGCGGCGTTGCTCCGTCAGACTTTCGTCCATTGCGGAAGATTCCCTACTGCTGCCTCCCGTAGGAGTCTGGGCCGTGTCTCAGTCCCAGTGTGGCCGATCACCCTCTCAGGTCGGCTACGCATCGTCGCCTTGGTGAGCCGTTACCTCACCAACTAGCTAATGCGCCGCGGGCCCATCTGTAAGTGATAGCGAGAAGCCATCTTTCAACTTTCCTTCATGCGAAAGAAAGTATTACCCGGTATTAGCCCCGGTTTCCCGGAGTTATCCCGATCTTACAGGCAGGTTGCCCACGTGTTACTCACCCGTCCGCCGCTCGTTCCACGAGCGTCACCCCGAAGGGATCAGCTCGCTTCCCGCGCTCGACTTG
>NZ_ANPF01000136.1:0-285 GCF_000328325.1 Halobacillus sp. BAB-2008
GGAGAAGTCTGGAATGTGAAAGAGAGCGGAAGCTTCACGTATGGAGGCTCCTGTTTCCTGAATATAGTTAATTACCTTCAGTTTAAAGGCAGGAGGGTAGTTTGTATAGGGAAAGTGAAAAGCTTCATTCCCATGATACTCAAACAATTTGACCCAATATCGTAACGAAGAATTATCGATGTCGAGTTCTTCGGAAAGTCCTCGTATACTGATGTTTTCGTTTTGATATCTCCACACAATGCTTAACTTTTCTTCTTTACTCCATTTATTCATAGAAATGCCCCC
>NZ_ANPF01000137.1:0-265 GCF_000328325.1 Halobacillus sp. BAB-2008
TGATTTCACCATTAAATAAGTCCAGAATGGGAGAAAGATAGAGTTTTTCACCAAACAATTTAAACTCCGTAATATCCGTTACCCATTTCTGATTCGGTTTCGAAGCTGTAAATTCCCTATTCAAGAGATTATCGGCTACTTCACCGACTTTCCCTTTATAAGAATGGTATTTCTTCATGCGAACTTGGCATCGAAGGCCTAACTCTTTCATCAGGCGGTAAACTTTTTTATGATTCACATGAATACCTTCATTCTCCAACTGATT